>VGDA01000135.1 GCA_016869915.1 Alphaproteobacteria bacterium | reverse complement strand
CCGAGAAGGACAACCCGCGCGCCGACGCCACGGCCGGGCTGCCGATAAGCAGCCTCGTCATCTTCGAGCAGCAGAACATGCTGCACGGCTACACGCCGAAGGGCGTCGAGGCGCTCAAGCCGCGCTTCCGCTCGCCCGCGAACCCGATGACCTGGACCGGCACCGATGCCTTCCTGTCCGTCGTCGTCTTCAACGTGCCCGAGGGCGCGAAGATCGGCGCGAAGCCGCCAACCTCCTGGCAGGACCTGCTGCAGCCCGCCCTGCGCGGGCATGTCGTGATGCCCAACCCCGCCTCCTCCGCGACCGGCTACGTGACCCTCGCCGGCTGGATGAAGACGATGGGCGAGGCCGGGGCCTGGCAGTACATGGACCGGCTCCACGAGAACATCGCGACCTACCTGCATTCCGGGTCGGCGCCGGTCGTGTCCACCGCGCGCGGCGAGCGCGTGGTCGGCATCGGTTCGGACCTGCGGGCGGCGCGCGAGAAGACCCAGGGCGCGCCCATCGAGGTGGTCGTCCCATCCGAGGGACTGGGCTGGGACATGAGCGGCACGGCCATCCTGCGCGGCACGCGCAACCTCGAGGCCGCGCAACTCTTCGCCGACTGGACGGTGAGCAAGCGCGCCCACGAGATCAACGCGCGCTATGTCGGAATCGTCGGTCGCGCGGACGTGCCGGCGGCGCCGCCCAACTTCCCGCCCAGCGCCGAGGCGCGCATGGTCGACGTCGACATCGCATGGATGGCAGCGAACCGCGACCGCGTGCTGGCGGAGTGGAACCGCCGCTATGCCGCGAAGTCGCCGCCGCGCTGAGGGCGACCCCTAGCATGGACCCGGCCGTTCGCATCGAGGGGGTGGTGAAGCGCTTCGGCGCCTTCACCGCCCTCGACGGCATCGACCTCGACATCCGGGCAGGGGAACTGATCTGCTTCCTCGGCCCGTCCGGTTGCGGCAAGACCACGCTGTTGCGGGTGATCGCCGGGCTCGAGCAGCAGGACGCGGGCCGCATCCACCAGGGCGGGCGCGACGTGTCGCGCCTGCCGACCTCCGAACGCGACTTCGGGATCGTGTTCCAGTCCTATGCCCTGTTCCCGAACCTCAGCGTCGCGGAGAACATCGGCTACGGCCTCGTCAACCTCGGCGCCTCTCGGGCAGCACGCATCTCGCGCGTCGAGGAGTTGCTCGACCTCATCGGCCTGCCTGGCTCCGGGAGAAAGTATCCCGCGCAACTCTCGGGCGGACAGCAGCAGCGCGTCGCGCTCGCCCGGGCGCTCGCCACGTCGCCGTCGCTGCTGCTGCTCGACGAGCCGCTCTCGGCGCTCGACGCTCGCGTCAGGCTGCACCTGCGCGGCGAGATCCGCGCGCTGCAGCGACGCCTCGGAGTCACGACGATCCTGGTCACGCACGACCAGGAGGAGGCGCTGACGATCGCGGACCGGATCGTGGTCATGAACCATGGCTGCATCGAGCAGGTAGGCGCGCCCGAGGAGGTCTACGCCGCGCCGCGCACGCGGTTCGTCGCGGAATTCGTCGGCACGATGAACTTCCTGCGCGCACGAGTCTCGGGGCCCGGGCGCTGCGCGATCGACGGGCTCGAGATCCCCTGCGCCACCGATGGCCTTGCGCAGGACGCGGAGATCGATCTCGCCATCCGGCCCGAGGATATCCGCGTCGTCCCCGACGCCGAGCCAGGCCCCGGGCTGGCCGGAGAGGTCGCGGCGCTGGAGTTCCTCGGCGCGGGCTTCCGCGCCGCCATCAGGCTCGACGGCGCGCCCGACCGCGCGGCGATCCTCTGCGACCTCGCGCGCCACGAGATGCCGGCGAGGAGACTGGTGCCAGGCTCGCGCTGCCGCGTCGTCCCGGGACCGGCGGCCGCGCGGGCCTTCCCGTGCGCATGAGCGGCGGCAACGGCACGGCCAGCATGCGCCAGCGCCTGCCGGCCGACCAGTGGGCGCTGCGCGGGCTCGTGCTGGCGCTGCTGGGGCTCTTCGTCGCCTTCCTCGCGCTGCCGCTCGCCGCGATGCTGCGCAAGAGCTTCGAGGATCGCGACGGCGCATTCGTCGGCCTCGCCAACTACGCCGCCTATTTCTCGACGCCGTCGCTCTCGATCTCGCTGTGGAACAGCATCCTCGTCGCCGGCGTGACGACCGCCATCGTCGTGCCGCTGGCCCTCGCCTACGCCTTCGCGCTGACGCGCAGCCGGATGCCCGGGCAGGCCGCGTTCCGCGCCATCGTGATGGTGCCGGTGCTCGCGCCGTCGCTGCTGCCCGCGATCGCGCTCGTCTACCTGTTCGGAAACCAGGGCATGGCGCGCTGGGCCCTGTTCGGGCACTCCATCTACGGCCCGATCGGCATCGTCGTCGCGCAGGTCTTCTTCAACCTGCCGCAGGCGGTCATGCTGCTGGTCGCCACGCTGTCGATGGCGGACCAGCGCCTCTACGAGAGCGCCGCCGCGCTCAAGGCGCCGCGATGGAGGGTCTGGACCACGATCACGTGGCCCGAGCTGCGCTTCGGGCTTGCCAGCTGCGCGCTGGTGACCTTCGTCAAGGTGATCACCGATTTCGGCAGCGCCATCGTCATCGGTGGCGGCTACAACGTGCTGGCCACCGACATCTACAAGCAGGTCGTGGGACAGCTGGACTTCGGCATGGGCGCGGTCATCGGCGTCGTGCTGATGGTTCCCGCGATCGTGGCGTTCCTCGGCAACCAGGCGATCCAGCGCCGCCAGCAGGCGGTGCTGACGGCGCGCTCGGTGCCATACGCGCCAGGGCGGTCGCCCGGTCGCGACGCGGGCCTGTTCGTCTTCTGCGCCTTCGTCGCGACGTTCATGCTCCTGATCCTCGGCGTCGCGGCCTGGGGATCCTTCGTCACCTACTGGCCCTACAACCTCTCGCTCTCGCTGCGAAACTACGATTTCGCCAACTTCGACCCGAGCGGCTGGCAGCCCTTCGCGAACGCGATCCGGATGGCCGCGATGACCGCCGCAATCGGCACCGTCGTTGTCTTCGCCGGCGCCTACGCGCTGGAGAAGGCCAGGGACTTCGGCGCGATCACATCGTTGACCGCCACGCTGGCGATGATGCCGCTCGCGGTGCCCGGGCTCGTGCTCGGCCTGTCCTACGTGATCTTCTTCAACGCGCGCGCGAATCCGCTCGAGCCGCTGCTCGGGACCTTGCTGCTGATGGCGATCGGGACGCTGGTCCACTACTACACGGTCTGCCACCTGACCGCCGTGGCGGCGCTGAAGCAGCTCGACCGGGAATTCGAATCCGTCTCGGAGTCGCTGAAGGTCTCGCTCTTCCGCACCTTCCTGCGGGTGACAGCGCCAATCTGCATGCCGGCCATCCTCGAGATCGCCAGCTTCCTGTTCCTCGCGGCAATGGCCAGCGTCTCGGTGCTGATCTTCATCTACGCGCCAGGCACGCGCGTCGCCTCGGTCGCCGTCGTCAACATCAACGACGCCGGCTTCACCGCCGCGGCCGCGGCGATGGCAACCTGCATCGTGCTTTGCTGCGCCACCTTCAAGGTCGCGCACGGGGTCGTCGCCCACGTCGTGTCGCTGCGCGCCGGGGCCTGGCGCCGCCGCGACCAGGCCTGACCCCCGCCACCCCGCAGCCACCAGGCCCCCGCACTTGCCCATTGCCGCGCCGGCGGGGCTGGTGTCCCCTGAGGGGATGGCGGCCGCGGGCATGTCCGGGCCGGACGGGAGGGGGAACCGCGATGCGCATCGATCGGCTTTTTCTCGTGACCTCGCTGGCCTTCGCGCTCGTCGGCATGGCGCTCGGGCAGTACATGGGATTGTCGGGGAACCACGAGCAGCACTTGACCCATGCCCAATTCCTGCTGGTCGGCTTCGTGATCTCGTTCGTCCATGCGGTCTCGCATCGCCTCTGGCTGCAGGACGTCTCCGTGGCCTGGGCGAGGCTGCACTACGCGCTCCACGCGCTGGGCGCCGCCGTCCTGTCGGCGGGGCTGTGGGCGATGTTCGCGGGCATCGTCGCCGAGCCCCGCATCGGGCCGGTCCTCGGCCTCTCGGGCCTGCTGGTGATGGTAGCGGTCGCGATGTCCCTCGTGCATGCGTGGCGGAGCGCTTCCCCGTCATAGCCCGCGCGACCCTCCCTCGCGCGACGCCGGCCGCGGGCTGCCAGGCCCGATGAACCCCGCGCTCGTCGCGACGGGCTACGCGCTCGCGACCGTCCTGATCACCGGCATCCAGAACATCACGATCCGGCTCGCGGCCGACGACGGCGCGCATGCCTTCCTCGTGGTGCTGTTCCGCAACCTCTTCGGCCTGCTGTCGGTCATGGCGATCATCCTGTGGACCGAGCGGTCGCTGCCGCGTACCCGCTTCGCCATGCCGATCGCGCTGACATGCCTCGTCCATGTCGCGTCGATGGCCAGCGGCTACTACGGCATCGCGGTGCTGCCGCTCAACGAATCCGCGGCGCTCGCCTTCGCGATGCCGCTCTTCGCGACCGCCGGGGCCGCGCTGTTCCTGGGCGAGACCGTGCGCGCGCGGCGCTGGAGCGCGGTCGCCGCGGGCTTCGCCGGCGTCCTCGTGATCCTGAGGCCCGGGATCATCCCGCTCGAGCTCGGGGCCCTGATGGTGCTGCTATCGGCGATGCTGGGCGCGGCCATCACGCTGCTGTTCAAGCGCTTCGTGGCGCGCGAGCAGGCGATGACGCTGATCCTCTACCAGTCGCTGTTCTCGACGCTGCTGTCGGTGCCGCCGGCGCTGGCCGCGTGGGAGGCGCCGACCGGCTTCGCCGCGGCGATGATGATCGCCAACGGCGTGCTCGGCACCCTCGGCTGGATCACCTTCCTGCGCGCCTGCAGGCTGGCCGACGCCAGCGCGCTGATGCCGTTCGAGTTCCTGCGCCTGCCGGTCGTCGCCGTGCTCGCCTTCCTGGTCTTCGGCGAGGTGCCGGATCGCTGGGTCTGGATCGGCGCCGCGGTGATCTTCGCCTCGACCCTCTACATCGCCCATCGCGAGGCGGCGGTGTCGCGAGCGAGCCGGGATGGCGCGGCGTAGCACGCGCGCGCGATCCTGGCGCGCGGCCTGAGCCTGGCGCGGCGCGCCGTGCTTGCCAGCACTGCCCGCGCGGCGCAAGTTTCCGTCCCATGCGGGCATCCTCGTCGGCCCGCGCGAACGGATCGCCTGGAACATGCAGATCTACCTGCCCGTGGCCGAGCTGTCGGTGAACTGGCTGCTGCTGCTGGGGCTCGGCGGCGGCGTCGGCCTGCTCTCCGGCCTCTTCGGCGTGGGCGGCGGGTTCCTGATGACGCCGCTCCTGATCTTCATCGGCGTGCCGCCCGCGATCGCGGTCGGCTCCGAGGCGGCGCAGATCGTCGGCGCCTCGGTCTCCGGCGCGCTCGCGCACTGGCGGCGCAACAACGTCGACTTCCGCATGGGCTTCGTGCTGCTCGCCGGCGGCATCTTCGGCTCGACGATCGGCGTGCAGGTCTTCGCGCTGCTGCGCAAGGCGGGCCAGGTCGAGCTGATCATCGCGCTCGCCTATGTCGTCATCCTCGGCGCGATCGGCGGCCTGATGCTCGCCGAATCGGTCCGCGCGATGCGCCGCCAGCGCCTCACCGGCACGGCACGGCGCGGCAAGCTCCACCAGCACACCTGGCTGCACGGGCTGCCGCTGAAGATGCGCTTCCCGAAGTCGAAGCTCTACATCTCCGCGCTGCTGCCCTTCGCGGTCGGCGCCTTCGTCGGCCTGCTCGCGGCGCTGATGGGCGTGGGCGGCGGCTTCATCATGGTGCCGGCGATGATCTACCTGCTCGGCATGCCGACCTCGGTCGTGGTCGGCACCTCGCTGTTCCAGATCGTCTTCGTCACCGCCAACGTGACCTTCCTCCAGGCCTGGCAGAACCAGACCGTCGACATCGTGCTGGCGGTGCTGCTGCTCGTCGGCGGCGTGGTCGGCGCGCAGTTCGGCGCGCGGCTCGGCCAGAAGCTGCGCGGCGAGCAGCTGCGCGGCCTGCTGGCCCTGATGGTGCTGGGCGTCGCGCTGAAGCTCGCCTTCGACCTCGTCGCGACGCCGCAGGACGCCTTCTCGCTCGGCGGCGGGAGGGCGCATTGACGGCACTCGCGCGCATCGCCGCGCTGCTCCTCGTCGCCGTGCTCGCCTGCGCGCGCGACGCGGCGGCGCAGCCGCTGGTCGCCGACCTGTCCTCCCACGAGATATCGATCACCACCGGCTTCGCCGGCACCGAGCTGCTGCTCTTCGGCGCCACCGATGGCGAGGGCGACGTCGTCGTCGTCGTGCGCGGGCCCGCCGGCCCGGCGACGGTGCGGCGCAAGAGCCGCGTGCTCGGCATCTGGATCAACACCGACTCGCTGCGCTTCGAGGGCGTGCCGTCCTTCTACCGCGTCGCGAGCTCGCGGCCGCTCGACCAGGTCGGCACGCCGGGCATGCGCCAGCGCCACCAGATCGGCGTCGGCGCGGTGAACGCGCGCGCCCCCGAGGGCACCCCTCCCGAGCGGCTGGCGGCGTTCCGCGACGGGCTGGTGCGCGCCAAGCTGCGCGAGGGGCTGTGGGACGACGCGCCCGCGCAGGTCTCGTTCATGGGGCCAAAGCTGTTCCGCACGACGATCAGCTTCCCGCCGAACGTGCCGACCGGCATCTACAACGTCGAGGTCTTCCTGGTGAAGGATGGCCGGGAGATCGGCGCCCAGACCGCGCCGATGCGCGTCAAGAAGACGGGCATCGGCGCGCGCGTCTACGACTTCGCGCATCGCCACGCGGCGCTGCACGGCCTCGCGGCGGTGATGATCGCGCTGGCCGCGGGCTGGGCCGCGAGCGCGGCGTTCAGGCGGAACTGAGGCCATGTCAGGCCGAGCCGATGGAGGCGGAGCATGAGCGACGAAACCGGCGCCCACCACCAGCGCGTCTTCCTCGTCGTGGTCGATTCCAGCCCGGAGATGAAGGTGGCGCTACGCTTCGCCTGCCGGCGCGCGCGCGCCACGGGTGGGCGGCTGGCGATGCTCTACGTGACCGAGCCCGCGACGGCGGAATGGCTCGGCGTCGGCGAGATCATGCGCGAGGAGCGCCGCGCCGAGGCCGAGACCCGGCTGCAGGAGCTCGCCGTGGACGTGCGCGAGATGTCCGGGGACGTGCCGGTCCTCTACGTGCGCGAGGGCGACCCGGCGGGCGAGCTCCTGCGCCTGCTGGAGGAGGAGCCGACGATCTCGGTCCTCGTGCTCGGCGCGGATGCCGGCCCGAAGGGGCCCGGCCCGCTGGTCGCCGCGCTCTCGGGCCGGCTCCTCGGCAGGCTGCATGTCCCCATGACGATCGTCCCGGGCTCGATGACCAGCGCCGAGATCGACGCCGTCACCTGACCTGCGCGGCCACGCCGCGGCGAATGACCGCGCCGGCGTCATGGTTGACCGCCCCCGCCGGACGCGCCATCTAACCGTGCCCCGAAGCCAGGAAAGGACGCGCCCGATGTTCATCCAGACCGAAGCGACCCCGAACCCGGCGACCCTCAAGTTCCTCCCGGGCCGCGTGGTCATGGCCGCCGGCACCGCGGACTTCCCCAGTCCCGAGAGCGCCACGCGCTCGCCGCTCGCGCAGTCCCTCTTCGCCGTCGGCGGCGTGACCGGTGTGTTCTTCGGCTCCGACTTCGTCACCGTGACGAAGGGCGGCGACCACGACTGGCACGTCATGAAGCCCGTCGTGCTCGGCGCGATCATGGAGCACTTCACCGCCGGCAGGGCGATCATGCTCGAGGGCGTCCAGCCCGCGCCGGGTGCCGCGGCCGCGACGGACGAGGACAGCGACATCGTCGTCCAGATCAAGGAGCTGCTCGACACGCGGGTGCGCCCGGCGGTCGCGCAGGATGGCGGCGACATCGTCTTCCACTCCTTCGAGGAAGGCGTCGTCTACCTCCACATGCAGGGCTCCTGCTCCGGTTGCCCGAGCTCGACCGCGACGCTCAAGTCGGGGATCGAGAACATGCTGCGCCACTACATCCCCGAGGTCGTCGAGGTCCGCGCGGTCCTCTGACGCGGCGGCCGGCGAGGCCCCTTCCCGATGGCGGCGCGATGACCGCCGCTCACGGCACGGCGCCGCGCGCTGGGTCCTCCCCCTGCGCGTGGCCCGCCTGCGCGGCGGTGGCCGGGCTCGCGCTCCTGGCCATGGCGGTGGCGCGCGACGACGCGCGCGACGAGCCGGGCGAGGCGATGCTCGGCTGGTCGATCGCCGCGGCCGCCATGCCCGCGGCCACGCGTTCCGCGCCCGACGACCTGCTCGCCGCGCCCCTTCCCGCGGGCGAGGTCCTCGCCGCCCCGCCGCCCGCCGAGGACGTGCCACCACCAGAGGCGGTCGGCGCGCCGCGCGCCGCGCCCGATGCCGGGCCCGCGCGCCTGCCGGCGGCGCTGGCCGATACGGCGCCCGGCGAGGCGCGCAAGCGCCTCTTCCTCGACGCGATGATGCCGGCGCTGGCGGCGGAGAACGAGCGG
>VGDA01000134.1 GCA_016869915.1 Alphaproteobacteria bacterium | reverse complement strand
GATCCCGCCCGCAAGGCTGGCGACGCTGCGCGCAGGCTTCGCGGCCGGCCGCTGCTCCGACGAGGAGACGATCGAGACCATCCGCCGCGTGCACCAGCGCACCGGCGAGCTGCTCGACCCGCATGGAGCGGTCGCGGTCCATGTCGCCGGCATCGCGCGCGGGCGGCGCGACATCCCGATGGTGGCGCTGGCCTGCGCGCATCCCGCGAAGTTCCCCGACGCGGTCGAGCGCGCGACCGGCATCCGCCCGGCGCTGCCGCCGCGGCTGGCCGACCTGCACCAGCGCCGCGAGCGCGTGAGCGTGCTGCCCAACGACCTGCGCGCGGTCGAGGACTTCGTCGCGGCGCGCGCGAGGATGCGATGAGCGTCCGCGTCTCGCGCCTCGCCAACGGCCTTGCGGTCGCGACCGACCGGATGGAATCCGTCGAGACGGTCTCGGTCGGCGTCTATGTCGATGTCGGCACGCGGCACGAGAGCGCGGAGACCAACGGCGTCGCGCATGTCCTCGAGCACATGGCGTTCAAGGGCACGACGCGGCGCAGCGCGCGCGACATCGCCGAGCAGGTCGAGGCCGTGGGCGGCCAGATGAACGCGCATACCGGGCGCGAGCAGACCGCCTACTACGTCAAGCTCCTCAAGGAGGACCTCGAGCTCGGCGTCGACATCATCGCCGACATCCTGCTCGATTCCGTCTACGCGCCGGAGGAGCTGGAGCGCGAGCGCGGCGTCATCCTCCAGGAGCTCGGCCAGGTCGAGGACACGCCCGACGACGTGATCTTCGACCGCTTCTCCGAGGTCGCCTATCCGGACCAGGCCGTCGGCCGCCCCGTGCTGGGCAAGGCCGACATCATCGCCTCGCTGCCGCGCCAGGCGCTGGTCGACTTCCGCGCCGCCTTCTACGGCGCGCCGCGCATGGTGCTCTGCGCCGCGGGCAAGCTGGAGCACGAGCGGCTCTGCGCGCTCGCCTCGTCGCGCTTCGCCGGCCTCGCCGCGAGCGCGCGCGACGGCAGCACGCCCGCGCGCTGGGAGGGTGGCGAGTACCGCAAGGACGACGACCTCGAGCAGGTGCACCTGACGCTCGGCTTCCCCGGCGTCTCCTACACCGATCCCGATTTCTGGGCCGCCAACGTGCTGGCGACGATCCTCGGCGGCGGCATGTCCTCGCGCCTGTTCCAGGAGGTGCGCGAGCGCCGCGGCCTCTGCTACGCGATCTCGGCCTGGTCGAGCTCGCTGGTCGACGGCGGCAATTTCGGCATCTACACGGGCACGGGCGCCGACGAGGTCGCCGAGCTCGTGCCCGTCCTCGCGGAGGAGCTGCGCCGCGCCTGCGCCGCGCCCGCGGCGGAGGAGATGGCGCGCGCGCGCGCGCAGATCCGCGCCGGCCTCCTGATGGGGCTGGAAAGCACCTCCGCGCGCATGGACGCGCTAGGCAGCCAGATCCTGACCTATGGTCGTCCGATCCCGCCCGACGAGATCGTCGAGCGCATCGACGCCGTCGACGCGGAGCGCGTGGCGACGGTGGCGCGGCGCCTCTTCGCCGGCGCGCCGGCGATGGCCGCGATCGGGCCGCTGGGCAGGCTGGAGGCGCTCGAACGGATCCGCGCGCGGATCGCCTGAGCCGCGCCTCTCAGGCGCGGCCGGCGGCGCCCGAGAGCGTGCCAGGCGTCAGGCCGAGCCTGGCGAGCGCGCGCTCCCATTTCGTGTCGAGCTCGTGGTCGAAGACGATCGCCTCGTCGGCCGGCACGTTGAGCCAGCCATTCGCGGCCATCTCGCGCTCGAGCTGGCCGGGCCCCCAGCCGCTGTAGCCGAGCGCGAGCAGCGAGCGCTGCGGGCCGTCGCCGCGGGCCAGCGCCTTCAGTATCTCCACCGTCGCGGTCAGGGCATAGCCCCCCTCGACCTTGAGCGTGTCCTGGCGGACGTAGTCGTCGGAATGCAGGACGAAGCCGCGGCTCTCCTCGACCGGGCCGCCGGCCAGCACGCGCAGGCCGGGCGTCCCGGGGCCGTGCTCGATGTCCAGCTGGCCGAGCAGGTCGGTGAAGGTGATCTTGCGGAAGGGGCGGTTGACCTCCAGGCCGAGCGCGCCGTCCTTGCCGTGCGCGCAGAGGTAGATGACCGTCCGCTCGAAGCGCGCGTCGCCCATCTGGGGCATCGCGACGAGGAGCTGCCCCGCGAGGGAGCCGGTCGTCTGGAGGGCGCTGGGCATGGGAGCCGGTCTGACCTTTCGGGCTTGGGGGGCAGTGTAGCCGAGGCGGCCGCGGCCCGCCCATGCGCCTGCGCATCGCCGAAAACGGGTGGCGCGGGGTGACCGCGCGGCGGCCGGGCGCTATAAAGCGTGGGCGCGACGCGGCCGTGGGCCGAAACCAGAGGAAGGAACGACCATGATCAAGGTTGGCGACAAGATCCCGTCGATCAAGCTCAAGACGAAGACCGCCGATGGCGTGAAGGACATCACAACCGACGAGCTCTTCGCGGGCAAGAAGGTGGCGCTGTTCGCCCTGCCGGGCGCCTTCACCCCGACCTGCTCGGCGAAGCACCTGCCCGGCTATGTCGAGCACTCCGATGCGATCCGCGCCAAGGGCGTGCATGCGATCGCCTGCCTGTCGGTCAACGACGCGTTCGTCATGGACGCCTGGGGCAAGGACCAGAAGGTCGGCGACAAGGTCCTGATGCTGGCGGACGGCAGCGCCGACTTCGCCAAGGCGGTGGGCCTCGAGCTCGACCTCGTCGCGAACGGCATGGGCGTGCGCATCAAGCGCTTCTCGATGCTGGTCGAGGACGGCGTCGTGAAGACGCTGAACGTCGAGAAGCCGGGCGCCTTCGAGGTCTCCGACGCCGGCACGATGCTGAAGCAGGCCTGAGCACGAGGAGATGTCGCGCGCCGGCCTGGCGCGCGGCCGGGAGGGGGTGGCTGGCGACGGCCGCCCCCCTGCCGTTCGGCCCGCCCGTCGGGACGAGGTGGTGCAGGGATCCTGGCAAGCCCCGGCCGGATCGAGGTAAATCCTTTCTGATCAATAAGTTGATGGGTCTCGACCAAAAGGCCCGGGGTTCACGCGCGTGGATCGCTTGACTCTCCGGCGGGCAGTCCTTATCTCCGCCAGCACTCGGCGACCCCGAGTGCTAACAGCACGTCCCGGCGGTCGCCAGTCAGTCGCAAAACGGAGGATATCCAAGGATGAAGTTCCGTCCCCTGCACGACCGCGTCGTCGTGCGCCGCCTCGAGGAAGAGACCAAGACCGCTGGCGGGATCATCATTCCCGACACGGCCAAGGAGAAGCCGATGCAGGGCGTCGTCGAGTCCGTTGGCCCGGGCGCCCGCAACGAGAAGGGCGAGCTCGTCGCCCTCGACGTGAAGGCTGGCGACACGGTGCTGTTCGGCAAGTGGTCCGGCACCGAGGTGAAGCTCGATGGCGTGGAGCTCCTGATCATGAAGGAGTCCGACATCATGGGCATCATCGAGGGCGCCAAGAAGAAGTGAGCCGGTTCCCCATTCGCAGCCGAAAGAGAAGGTAGATACACATGGCAGCCAAGGACGTTCGTTTTTCCGCCGACGCGCGCGCGCGCATGCTGCGCGGCGTCGACATCCTCGCCGACGCCGTCAAGGTGACGCTGGGCCCGAAGGGCCGCAACGTCGTCATCGACAAGGCCTTCGGCGCCCCCCGCATCACCAAGGACGGCGTCACCGTCGCCAAGGAGATCGAGCTCTCGGACAAGTTCGAGAACATGGGCGCGCAGATGGTGAAGGAGGTCGCGGTCAAGACCGGTGACCTCGCCGGCGACGGCACCACCACCGCCACCGTGCTGGCCCAGGCCATCGTCCGCGAGGGCGCCAAGGCCGTCGCCGCCGGCATGAACCCGATGGACCTCAAGCGCGGCATCGACATGGCCGTCGAGAAGGTCGTCGAGGACCTGCAGAAGCGCTCCAAGCCGGTCAAGGACCACAAGGAAGTGGCGCAGGTCGGCACCGTCTCGGCCAACGGCGATCGCGAGATCGGCGACATGATCGCCAAGGCGATGGAGAAGGTCGGCAAGGAAGGCGTGATCACGGTCGAGGAGGCGAAGAGCCTCGAGACCGAGCTGGATGTCGTCGAGGGCATGCAGTTCGACCGCGGCTACCTGTCGCCGTACTTCATCACCAACGCGGACAAGATGATCTGCGAGCTGGAGAACCCCTTCATCCTCATCCACGAGAAGAAGCTCTCCGGCCTCCAGGCGCTGCTCCCGGTCCTCGAGTCGGTCGTGCAGTCGGGCAAGCCGCTGCTGATCATCGCCGAGGAAGTCGAGGGCGAGGCCCTGGCGACGCTCGTCGTCAACAAGCTGCGCGGCGGCCTCAAGGTCGCGGCCGTCAAGGCCCCCGGCTTCGGCGACCGCCGCAAGGCCATGCTCGAGGACATCGCCACGCTGACCGCCGGCCAGGTGATCAGCGAGGAGCTCGGCATCAAGCTGGAGAGCGTCACGCTCGACATGCTGGGCCGCGCCAAGAAGGTCGTGCTCGAGAAGGAGAACACCACGATCGTCGACGGCGCCGGCAAGAAGGCCGACATCCAGGCGCGCTGCACGCAGATCCGCGCGCAGATCGAGGAGACGACCTCCGACTACGACCGCGAGAAGCTCCAGGAGCGCCTGGCCAAGCTCGCGGGCGGCGTCGCGGTCATCCGCGTCGGCGGCGCGACCGAGGTCGAGGTGAAGGAGCGCAAGGATCGCGTCGACGACGCGATGCACGCCACCAAGGCGGCGGTCGAGGAAGGCATCCTCCCCGGCGGCGGCACGGCGCTGCTCGGCGCGGTCAAGTCGCTCAAGAACCTCAGGAGCGCGAACGACGACCAGACCCGCGGCATCGCGATCGTGCGCCAGGCTCTCGAGTCGCCGGCGCGCCAGATCTCCGAGAACGCGGGCGTCGATGGCTCCGTGATCGTCGGCAAGATCCTGGAGCAGGACGACGTCAACTTCGGGTACGACGCCCAGGCGGGCAAGTACACGGACATGGTGAAGGCCGGCATCATCGACCCGACGAAGGTCGTGCGCCTCGCCCTGCAGGATGCGGCCTCGGTCGCGGCCCTGCTCATCACCACCGAGGCGATGATCGCCGAGCGTCCCGAGAAGAAGCCGGCGATGCCGGCTGGCGGCCCGGGCGGCGGCATGGGCGGCGACATGGACTTCTGATCCCACCGGATCAGGTTCCAGTCGAACGGACGGGGCGGGACCTTCGGGTCCCGCCCTTTCCTTTTGCGGGCGCCTTGGATAGGCAGGAAGCCGTCGACGCGCGGGTCGCCGCGCCTGGAGGCCCGCGATGTTCACGAGGGAGAAGCTGGAGGCGCTGCGCGCGCGCTACGCGGGCGCCAATGCCGGCGACGTGCAGGATCCCGAGTTCCGCAAGGTCTCGGAGATGCTCTTCTCCGGCACCGATCGCCGCAAGCTGCCCTATGCCGGCGTGAAGACCTTCCTCGACGCGCCCTGGCGCGAATCCGTCTCCGGCGGCGCGCCGATGGACGACCTCGACGCAGTCCTCGTCGGCATCCCGATGGACCTCGGCGTCACCAATCGCAGCGGCGCGCGCTTCGGGCCGCGCGCCGTGCGCGGCATCGAGCGCATCGGCCCCTACAACCACGCGCTGCGCATCGCGCCGCTGGCCGCGCTCGCGATCGCCGACATCGGCGACGTGCCGTTCTCGAGCCGCTACAGCCTCGAGCAGTCGGCGAAGGACATCGAGGCGTTCTACGACCGCATCGTCGCGTCGGGCGCGCTGCCCTTCGGCGTCGGCGGCGACCATTCCGTCAGCTACCCGATCCTGCGCGCGCTCGGCCGCGAGCGGCCAGTCGGCATGGTCCACATCGACGCGCATTGCGACACGGGCGGCCCCTTCGAGGGCTCGAAGTTCCACCATGGCGGCCCGTTCCGGCAGGCCGTGCTCGACGGCGTGCTCGATCCCGAGCGCACGATCCAGATCGGCATCCGCGGCTCGGCAGAGTTCCTCTGGGAGTTCTCCTACGCCTCGGGCATGACCGTGATCCATGCCGAGGAGGTCACCGAGCTTGGCGTGCGCGCGATCGTGGAGAAGGCGCGCGCGGTGGTCGGCGACGGGCCCACCTACCTGTCCTTCGACGTCGACGGGCTCGACCCGGCCTTCGCCCCGGGCACCGGCACGCCCGAGGCGGGCGGCCTGTCGGCGCGCGAGGTCCTCGCGATCCTGCGCGGGCTCGCCGGCACCCGCATCGTCGGCGGCGACGTCGTCGAGGTCGCGCCGCAATACGACGCGGGCACGAACACCGCGCAGGTCGCCGCCCAGGCGCTGTTCGAGATGGTGAGCCTCGCGGCGCTCGATCCGTCGCGCCCTCCCCGGCGCGCCTGATCCCTCGTCGCGCGGCCTTGGCCGCGTGGCCATCCACTCGCGTTGCGACGCGTCGGCGCGGCTTGGGGCCCCGCAATTGCCGTGGCGCGCGCGGACATGATCCTCGCGCCCATGGACGCGACGCAAAGCCTCGCTGCGGCGCAGGCCGCCCAGGACGGACTGCCGCGCCTGCTCGAGCTCCTCGGAAGGCCCTCCTTCCCCGCCGAACTCGCGCGGTTCCTGCGCGACGAGACCGGCTCGGCCGCCGCGACGATCCGCGAGATCCGCGAGGATGGCGGCGAAGAATGCGTGGTCGCGGCGACCACGCCGGGCGCCTCGCCGCCGACGGCGCTGCCCGTGCCGGGAAGCTGCGGGCGCGGCGAGGTCTGGATAGACGACGCGCCCTCGCCGGGCGCGGCGAACGGAGGCCGGCCGGTGGTGCGCAGCACCAGCGCGCTCGTCGAGCGCGCCGGAGCGCGCGCGATCGTCGCCTCGCTGCTGCGCGCGCTGGACGGGAGCGATGGCGGGTTGGCCTGCCCGCGGCCGGCGAGGGCCAGCGCGTGCCCGCGCTCGCGCTGCTGCTCGACGATCCGGCGCGCGACATCGCGCCCAAGATCCGGGCCAACGCGCGCCAGCACGGACTCACCGCGGTCGAGACGGAGCTCGCCTGCCGGCTCGCCGACGGCCGGACGGTGGACGAGGCGGCGAGCGACCAGCTGATCAGCGTCCACACGGCGCGCAAGTACCTGCAGCAGATCTTCGCCAAGACCAGCACGAGTCGCCAGGCGGAACTCGTCCGCGTGCCGATCAGCGGCACGGTGCCGCGCGCGGCGGTAAAGGCGGTCCTGCCCCGCGCGACGGTCTGGCCGGTCCTCGGGCACGCCGCCTATCTCGAGCGCCTCAACGCCTGCGACATGACGCTGAGCACGTTCCCGTTCGGTGGCCTGCACAGCACGATCGACTCGTTGTCGCAGGGGCTGCCGGTCGTCGCCATGGCGGGCGAGCAACCCCATTCGCGCACCGACGCGACGATGCGGCGCATCGCGGGCATGCCAGGCTGGCTCTGCGCCGCCGATCCCGCCTCCTATGTCGCGGCGGCGCTGCGCATCGCCGGCGACGACGGGCTGCGCGTCGCGCTCTCGCGCCAGGCGCTGGCCTGCGACGTGCCCGGCCGGCTCTTCGGCGACGCGTCGACGCCGCTCGGATCGGATGTCTCTGGGATGTTCACCTGGATCCACGCCAACCACGAGGCGATCCAGGCCTCCGGGCTGCGCGTCGTCCGCCCGCCCGCCGCGGCGCGCGCGGCGCCGCCCGTCAGTTCGCCATCGATCCCTGCGTCATGCCCCGCATGAGGAAGGGCTGGACGAGCACGAAGAGCAGCAGCATCGGCACGACAGAGATCGTCGCCGCGGCCATGAGGCTGGCCCAGTCGACGAGGTACTCGCCGGTGAAGGACTGCAGGCCGACCGTGACGAGCCAGTCCTCCGGCTTGCTGGTGAGCGTGCGCGCGAAGACTAGGTCGGACCAGGTCACGATCGCGACATAGGCCGCGCCCGCCGAGAGGCCTGGCGCGGCGAGCGGCAGGACGACGCGCAGGAAGGCGCCGAACTCGGTGCAGCCGTCGATGCGCGCGGCCTCGTCGAGTTCGCGCGGGATCGCGTCGAAGAAGCCCTTGAGCAGCCACGTGGCGAAGGGAACCGCAGCCGCGCTGTTGGCCAGCACGAGGCCGAGCTTCGTGCCGACGAGGCCCGTGCGCGTGAACATCACGAAGAACGGGATGACCACGAGCGCGGCGGGCATCATCTTGCTCGCCAGCAGCGCGAAGCCCATCGCGCGCTGCGCGGCGGTGCGGAAGCGCGACAGGCTGTAGCCGGCGAGCGCGGCCGCGGTCATCGTCAGCGCGAGCGTGCCGAGCGTCACCGCCATCGAGTTGCCGATCCAGCGCAGCAGCGGCTTGCGCAGGAGGACCGCGGAATAGGCCGAGCCGTCGAGCAGGGCCGGCGGCGGCAGCAGCGGCGGGTCGCGCGACAGGATCGCCGATGTCGGCAGCAGCGACGTCATCGCGATCCAGTAGAGCGGGAAGAGCGCGACCGCTGCGCAGGCGATCGCGGCGGCGAGGGCGACCCAGCGCCAGGGATCAGCGCGTCGCATGGTCGTCCCTGCGCATC
>VGDA01000133.1 GCA_016869915.1 Alphaproteobacteria bacterium | reverse complement strand
CTGCGTCGGGTGCCACCAGATGGGACAGGCCTCGACGCGCGCCATCCCGAAGGCATTCCTCGACGAGTTCCCGTCGCACGAGGACGCATGGATGCGCCGCGTCCAATCCGGCCAGTCGGGCGAGCAGATGGTCAGCATGCTCGCCGGGACGCTCGGCGGCGCGCCCTTCGCGCAATTCGCCGACTGGACGCGCCGCATTGCCGCGGGCGAGTTGCCGGCGACCGCGCCCGAGCGGCCGAAGGGCGAGGAGCGCAACATCGTGGTCACGCTGCGCGAATGGATGAACGAGAAGCATTACCTGCACGACCTCATCGCGAGCGATCGCCGCGACCCGACGGTGAACGCCTGGGGCCCGCTCTACGGCGCGCCCGAATACAGCACCGACGAGATGCCGATCCTCGACCCCGTGCGCAACACCGTGTCGGGCTTTCGCCTGCCGGTGGCGCCGGGCACGCCGGAGGCGCTGGGGCCGGGCCATGCCGCCTCCGCGGAACCGCTGCAGGCCTCCGCCTACTGGGGAGACGAGAAGATCTGGGACACGCGCGCCAACAACCACAACTCGATGTTCGACCGGCGCGGGCGGCTGTGGCTGGCCGCGACCGGCCATCCGCCGGCCAATCCCGATTTCTGCCGCCGCGGCTCGGACCACCCGTCGGCGCGGGTCTTTCCGCTCGAGCGCTCCAGCCGCCGCGTGACGGTCCTCGACCCGCGCGACGGCAGCTATCGCGCGCTGCTCACCTGCTTCCAGACGCACCACCTGCAGTTCGGCTACGACCGCGACGACACGCTCTGGACCAGCGGCGGAGGCCCGGTCGTCGGCTGGATCAACACGCGCGTGCTCGACGAGACCGGCGACATCGCGCGCGCCCAGGGATGGACGCCGCTCGTGCTCGACACCAACGGCAACGGGCGCCGCGACGCGCATGTCGAGCCGGGCCAGCCCGCCGATCCGTCGCGCGACACGCGGATCGTCGCCGGCTTCTATGCGATCATGCCGCATCCCACCGACGGCTCGATCTGGGGCGCCGTGCGCGGGAACCCCGGAGCCGTGGTGCGCCTCGTGCCGGGCGAGGATCCGTCGCGCACCGCGCTCGCCGAGATCTACCGCGTTCCCGCGCCCGGCTTCGGCGTGCGCGGCGGCGACATCGACGGGCGCGGCGTGGTCTGGGTCTCGCTGGCGAGCGGCCATCTCGGCGCCTTCGATCGCTCGAGGTGCCGGGGCCCGCTCAACGGCCCGACGGCCACCGGCGACCATTGCCCGGAGGGCTGGAGCTTCCACCGCTATCCCGGCCCCGGCTTCGAGGGCATCGGCGAGAACAGCGCCGAGTCCAGCTACTACACCTGGGTCGACCAGCACGACACGTTCGGCCTCGGCCGCGACGTGCCGATGTCCACCGCGAACCTCAACGACGGGCTGGTGGCGTTCAAGGACGGGCGCATGATCCTGCTGCGCGTGCCCTATCCGCTGGGCTTCTACGCCAAGGGCTTCGACGGCCGGATCGACGATCCCGCGCTGGGCTGGAAGGGCAGGGGGCTCTGGACCACCAACGGGGACCGCACGCCCTGGCTGATCGAGGGCGGCAAGGGCAGCAGGCCGCTGGCGGCGCATTTCCAGCTGCGCCCGAATCCGCTGGCGAAGTGATCCCCCCGCCATTGCGGGGGCGGGACCGCGCGGGCAGAGTGGGCAGCAAACGGGAGGAAACGAAGCCATGAAGCTCGCAAGGGCGGCCCTCGCGCCGCGCTACCTCCCGTACCTGGCCTGCGTCGTCGCCAGCATCGCCTTCCTCGCGGCGAGCGCGGCGCATCCGGGTTTCCTGGTCGCCTTCGCGATCGCAGCGGCGCTGGCCGCGCTCGGGACATACGACCTGCTGCAGACCCGCCACAGCGTGCTGCGCAACTACCCTATCTCCGCGCATCTGCGCTTCATGCTGGAGGGGATCCGGCCGGAGATCCGCCAGTACTTCCTCGAGAGCGACAAGGACGGCACGCCCTTCGCGCGCGACAAGCGCTCGATCGTCTACCAGCGCGCCAAGCGCCAGCTCGACAAGGTCGCGTTCGGCACGCAGCTCGACGTCAACGAGGTCGGCTTCGAGTGGCTGAACCATTCGATGGTCGCGCGCGAGCCGGCGAAGGAGCCGTTCCGCATCCAGGTCGGCGGCCCGGACTGCACGCAGCCCTACGCGGCCTCGGTCTTCAACGTCTCCGCGATGAGCTTCGGCGCGCTGAGCGCGAACGCGATCCGAGCGCTCAACAAGGGCGCCGCGCTCGGCGGCTTCGCGCACGACACCGGCGAGGGCGGCTTCAGCCCGTACCACCGCGAGCATGGCGGCGACATCATCTGGGAGATCGGCAGCGGCTATTTCGGCTGCCGCGCGCCCGATGGCGGCTTCTCGGAGGAGCGCTTCCTCGAGACCGTCGCCTCGCCGCAGATCCGCATGATCGAGATCAAGCTGTCGCAGGGCGCCAAGCCCGGCCATGGCGGCGTGCTGCCCGCGGCCAAGGTCTCGGCGGAGATCGCCGCGACGCGCGGCGTGCCGATGGGCCAGGACTGCGTCTCCCCGCCCTACCATCGCGCCTTCTCGACCCCGCTCGAGATGATGGCGTTCATCGCGCGGCTGCGCCGCCTCTCCGGCGGGCGCCCGGTCGGCTTCAAGCTCTGCGTCGGCCATGGCTGGGAGTTCCTGGCCATCTGCAAGGCCATGCTCGAGACGGGCATCGCGCCGGACTTCATCGTCGTCGATGGCGCCGAGGGCGGCACCGGCGCGGCGCCGCTCGAGTTCCTCGACCATGTCGGCATGCCGCTGCGCGAGGGCCTGCTCTTCGTCCACAACGCGCTCGTCGGCGTCGGCCTGCGCGACCGCATCCGCATCGGCGCGGCGGGCAAGATCGTCACCGCCTTCGACATCGCGCGCGCCATGGCGCTGGGCGCCGACTGGTGCAACGCCGCGCGCGGCTTCATGTTCGCGATCGGCTGCATCCAGTCGCAGAGCTGCCACACCGATCGCTGCCCGGTCGGCGTCGCCACGCAGGACCCGCTGCGCCAGCGCGCGCTCGTCGTCCCGGACAAGGCCCAGCGCGTCGCGCAGTTCCATCGCTCGACGCTCGCCGCGCTCGCCGAGGTGGTCGCCGCCGCGGGGCTCGAGCATCCCTCGCAGCTGCGCCCGCACCATTTCTCGCAGCGCATCGCCGCCAACAAGGTGAAGAGCTTCGACCGCCTCTATCGCTTCTCGCGCCCCGGCGAGATCCTGCGCGGCACGGACGATCCCCGCTTCGCCGGCCCGTGGAAGGCGGCGCGCGCCGACTCGTTCCACCCCGCGGAGTGAGCGCGGCTCAGGTCGCGAGCCGCGTCCAGCCGTCGACGACCCGCGCGCCCTCGCCGCGCGCGCCCAGGATCACCGGATTGACGTCCAACTCCGCGATCCGGTCGCCCAGGTCCGCCGCGAGCCAGGACAGGCGCACGACGAGGTCGCGCAGCGCGTCCTCGTCCACGGGCGGCCTGCCGCGCGCGCCGGCGAGCAGCCTGTACCCACGCAACTCGCGCAGCGCGTCCCCCGCCTCGTCGTGGCAGATCGGCGGCAGGCGCCAGGCGAGGTCGGCCAGCACCTCGACGAGCACGCCGCCGAAGCCGACCGCGATCGCGGGGCCGAGCGAGGCGTCGCGCACGATCCCCAGAAGGATCTCGAGGCCCGGCGCGCACATCTCCTGGACGAGGACGCCGTCGATGCGCGCGCCGGGCGCCTTCGCGCCGACCTCCGCGAGCATCGCCGCATGCGCCACGCGCAGCTGCGCCTCGCCCTCGATGCCGAGGCGCACGCCGCCGGCCTCGGTCTTGTGCGCGAGGCCCTCGGCCTCGACCTTGAGCGCCACGTTGCCGCCGATCGCGTTCGCGTGGCGGACGGCTTCGTCGGCGTCGCGGGCCAGGAACTCGCGCGTCACCGGGAAGCCATAGGCGGCGAGCAGGCGCTTCGTCTCGCGTTCGCCCAGCGCGCCGGTCCTGCCGTCCAGCAGGCGCTCGGCCGCGGCGCGGTCGATCCCGTCCGGGCGCCGCGGCACGGCGCGCGCGGCGCGACGGCGGCGGAACTCGGCATGGCGCATCGCCGCGCCGACGGCGCGCAGCCCGGCGCCGACCTCGCGGAAGACCGGGATTCCCTCCGCGATCAGGTCGCGCGGCGCGAGCGGTGAGCCGTCGTTCGTGCCGCCGGTCCAGAGCAGCGCGGCGGGCTTGGCGCAGGAGGCCACGATGTCGGCGGCCGCGCGCACGTCGCGGCCGCTCTGCAGCGTCGTGACGGGCAGCAGGTAGTCGACGTTCGGGTCGGCGGCGATCGTGTCCATGATCGCGCGCTGCATGTCCTGCCGGCCGAGCGCGGCGGAGCTCATGTCCGCCGGGTTGCCGAGGCGGATATACCCGGGAATCAGGCCGGAGAGCCGCGCATGCGTGTCCTCGGCGAAGTCCTCGAAGGCGACGCCGAAGGCAGCGCCGCGATCCGCCACCAGCGCGTTGTTGCCGCCGGAGACGGAGACCGCGCTGGCCCGGTTGCCGGCCGGCACGCGGCGGTCGCGCAGCGTCATCGCCGCCTCGTAGAGCTCCGGCGCGTCGTCGACGCGCAGGATGCCGAGCTGGCGCAGCGCCGCGTCGGCGACCGCGTCCGCGCCGGCGATCGCGCCGGTATGGCTCTCCGCCGCGCGGCGCCCCGCCTCGCTGCGCCCGAGCTTGAGCATGACGATCGGCTTGGCGGCCTCGGCCGCGGCGCGCGCCGCGGCGAGGAACCGGGCGCCGGTCTTGATGCGCTCGGCGGCTACCAGGATCACGCGCGTGTCGGGGTCGTGGACGAGGAAGTCGACGAAGTCGGCGATCTCGAGGTCGGCCTCGTTGCCGCAGCTCACCTCGTGGCTGATGCCGAGGCCCAGCTCGTGGGCGCGCCACATCACGTTGACCTGGGGCAGCCCGCCCGAGTTGCCGACGATGCCGATGTCGCCGGCGGGGCGCGGCGCCTCGCCGACGGTCGCGGTCGACGCCATCGGGATGCGGTCGACGAAGTTGATCGCGCCGTTGCAGTTCGGGCCCATCAGGCGAAGGCCGCCGGCGCGCGCCATCGCGACGATGCGCTCCTGCTCGGCGCGGCCCGCGTCGGTGCCGATCTCGCCGAAGCCGCCGGTGAAGATCGTGGCGAACGGCACGCCCTTCGCCACGCAATCCTCGATCACGCCCGGCACGCGCTCCGCCGCCACGATGATGCCGACATGGTCGGGCGTCTCGGGCAGGTCGCGGATCGACGCGAAGCAGGGCAGGCCCATGCAGGTCGCGAGCCGCGGGTTGACCGGGTAGACGCGCTCGCGCCGCCCGAAGTTCAGGATGTTGTGCAGGTAGCGGAAGCCGAAGCGCGAGCGGTCCTCGGTCGCGCCGACGATCGCCATCGCGCCCGGCTTGAAGAAGCGATGCAGCCAGTGTGCGGTCATGGTGGTGCTCCGGTCGGCGGGTCGGGCATGCGGCGATGCCAGTCGGTCACGGCCTCGTGCGCCTCGCCGACCGCGAGCAGCGTCGCCTCGTCGAAGGGACGGCCGGCAAGCTGGCAGCCCACCGGCATGCCGCCCGCGAAGCCGCAGGGCATCGCGAGGGCGGGCAGGCCCAGGTAGTTGAAGGGCTGGGTGCGCTTCGGGATGTCGGCGAGCAGCTCCGGCGCGAAGCCCGGCGCGCCGAAGCGCGTGCGCTCGATCTCCGGCGCCGGGCGCGGCACCAGCGCGGTGAGCAGGACGTCGCAGCCGGCGAAGGCCTCGGACATGTAGGCGCGCAGCAGCCGTGCGCGCCCGCGCGCCGCGGAGAGATGCGCGGTTGCCGGTATGCGGCGGCCGAGCTCGAGCCGGTAGCGCACCTCGGCCGTGAATCGCCCGGGATCCTCGCGCAGCTGCCTGTCGTGCAGCGTCGCGGCTTCCGCCGCCATCATCAGGCGATGGAGCCTGCGCGCGAGGTCGGCCTGCGCGGCCGGCGCCTCGCCGATCGTCGCGCCCAGCCCGCGCAACGTCGCGATGGTGGAGATCAGCGCGCGCTCGACCCCGGGGTCGAGCCCGTCGCCGAAATGCGCGCGGGCCACGCCGATGCGCAGCCCGTCGAGCCTGCCGCCGCGGCACGCCGGATGCGGCGCGCCACGGGACCGCGAGGAGATGGCGTCGAGCAGCATCGCCGCGCCGCGCATCGTCGTGGCCAGCGGCCCGATCGTGTCGAGCGCGAAGCTCATGGGCATCGCGCCGCGCCCGTCCACCAGGCCATGGGTCGGCTTGAGGCCGGCGACGCCGCACCAGGCGGCCGGGATGCGGATCGACGCGCCCGTGTCGGAGCCGATCGCCGCGGGGACGATGCGTGCCGCGACCGCGGCGGCGGGCCCGCTCGACGAGCCGCCGGTCACGCGGTCGCGCGACCAGGGATTGCGGCAATCCCCGACATGGTCGTTGTGCCCGGTCAGGCCGAGCGCGTACTCGGTCATGTTGAGGCTTCCGACCACGACCGCGCCGCTGCGCGCGAGTGCCTCGACCAGCGCGGCGTCGCGCAGGCCCGCGCGCGCCTTGCCGGGGCCCGCGCCGCAGCCCGGCGCCTGCCCGTCGCGGTCGAACATGTCCTTGATCGCGACCGGCACGCCATGGAGCGGCGGCAGCGCGGCGCCGGACGCGCGCATGCGGTCGGCCTCGCCGGCGCGCTGCATCGCGCGCTCCTCGTCGATGGCGACGAAGGCGTTGATGGCGGGCTGCCAGGCGCGCGCGCGCGCGATCGCGCGCCGGACGGCGTCGCGGGCGCTGATCTCGCCGCGCGCGATGGCGCCGGCCAGCGTGGCGAGGTCGTGGTCGGGCGTGGCCGCGCTCATCGCCCGGCCTTCGCCGCGGCCAGCGCGGCAAGCGCCTCGGCGAAGCCTTCCGGCAGTTCCGCCATCTCGCCACCGTCGGAAAGACTTTCCGCGGCCGCGAGCAGCTCCGCGAGGTCCGCGGCGAGGCGCGGCTCCCATTCCTCGGGGACGGGGGCGGGCTTGCCGCTCATGGCGCGGCCGGCCGGGTGCCGCGCGGCCGGAAGACCGGCAGCCTCATGCCCTCGCCGATGTCCTCGAAGTCGACCTCGACGGCGAGCCCGATGGCGACGCGGTCGGGATCGATGCCCACGACCTCGGACAGCATGTGCGGGCCCTCCTCGAGCGCGACCATCGCGATCGCGTAGGGGACGCGCGCGGCGAAGGCAGGGCTGGGCGCGCGACGCACGACGGAGAAGGAATGCACCTCGCCGCGGCCGGAGGCGCGGACCCATTCATGCGCGTCGTCGTGGCATGCGGGGCAGAGCGCGCGCGGGTAGAAGCGATGCGTGCCGCAGGCCGAGCAGCGCTGCACGCGCAGCTCGCCGCGCGCGGCGGCCTCCCAGTAGGGCGCGGTCTCCGCGTCGGGGAAGGGGCGCGGGCGCGCCGGGACCTCAGGCTGCATCGGCGCGCCCCATCGTCATCGTCGCGTGCATCCCGATGATGCCGCCATTGCCGTGCACCAGCGCGATGCGCGCGTCCGGCACCTGCCGGGCGCCGGCGTCGCCGCGCAGCTGGCGCACGGCCTCGGTCACGTGGAAGAAGCCGCCGGGAAGGCCCGGATGGCCTCCGGAAAGCAGGCCGCCATGGGTGTTCACCGGCAATTCGCCGCCAAGGCGGATGCGCCCGCCCTCGACGAAGCGGCCGCCTTCGCCCTTGGGGCAGAAGCCAAGGTCCTCGAGCTCGACCAGCACCGTGATGGTGAAGCAGTCGTAAAGCATCGCGACGTCGATGTCGGAGGGACGCAGGCCCGAGGCGCGGAAGGCCTGCGCGCCCGAGCGCACGGCCCCGGTCTCCACGAGGCTGCGCGCCTCGCCGACATGCGCGTGGCTCAGGCCCTGCCCGAAGCCGAGCAGCTCGACCGCCGGCCTCGGCAGGTCGCGCGCGCGGTCCGACATCGTCACCACCGCGGCGCAGGCGCCGTCCGAGACCAGCGAGCAGTCGAGGACGCCGAAGGGCGAGGACACGGGCGGCGCGGCGAGCACGTCCTCGACCGTGATCGCCTCGCGCTTGTGCGCGCCGGGGTTGAGCGCGGCATGGGCGCGCATCGCGACGGCGACCTCCGCCATCTGCGCGCGCGTGGTGCCGAATTCGTGCATGTGCCGCTGCGCGACCAGCGCGTAGAGCGAGGGGATCAGCGGCCCGTAGGGGACCTCGAACTGCGGATGCGCGGCGCCGGCCTCGGCCATCTGGCGGATCGCGTCGTCGCGCGAGCGGTGCGAGAGCATGTTCTGCCCGGAGACGCAGAGCACGTGGCGGCACGCGCCGGCCTGCAGCGCCTGCGCGGCCTCCTGGACCATGGCGACGCCGGAGGCGCCGGCGAGGTCGAGCGTCGCGAGATGCGTGGGCGCGATGCCGAGGTAATGCGCGATCGCGGCCGCGGGCATCATCGAGGGCTGCGTGCGCATGGGCAACGCGACCACGCCGTCAATGTCCTCGAAGCGCAGCCCGGCA
>VGDA01000132.1 GCA_016869915.1 Alphaproteobacteria bacterium | reverse complement strand
GGCGAGGGCAAGCAGGTCGCGCGTCTCGGCCTTGCTCGACTGGGTCTGCACGACGACGCTGCGCGCGATGCCGGCGTCGCGCAGGAGCGGGGCGAGGTGCCCGGGCGCGAAGACGCGGCGGATCGGTGCCATCGCCTCGCCCTGCATCCAGGGGAAGTCCCCGCGCGACGGATCCCAGAAATGGTGGTGCGCGTCGACGGCGATGTCCTGCATTGCGCCTTCCTCCCGCTGGCGGCGATGATGCTCGCATCGCGCGCGGCCGCGCACCAGTTCCGCGGTCGCGCCGCCCCGGGGAGAAGCCAGCCATGTTCGCCTATGTCGGATCCTTCACCACGCCCGACCGCGCCGGCACCGGCCGCGGGATCGAGGTCTATCGCGTGGATCCCGCGGATGGCGGGCTTTCGCACATCCAGACCGTCGGCGGCATGGACAACCCGAGCTTCCTCGCGCTGTCGCGCGACCAGCGCGTGCTCTACGCGGTCCATGGCGGGCGCGACTACGCCAGCGCCTATGCGCTGGACCCGGCCACGGGGCTTGCGCGCCCGCTCGGCCGCGCGACGACCGGCGGCATCAACGGCGTGAAGCAGGACATCGACCGCGCGGGCCGCTTCATGCTGGTGGCCAACTACGTCTCGGGCAACCTGTCGGTGCTCGGCATCCGCGGGGACGGATCGCTCGCCGACCACCACGACCTGCTGCATTTCGCGGGCGAGCTTGGCCCCCATCGCGTCGAGCAGGCGCGCCCGCAGCCGCACGACGTCGTGCTCGACCCTTCCGGCGGCTACGCGATCGTGCCGGACAAGGGCCTGGACACGGTCTTCGTCCTTTGCTTCGACGCCGGCAAGGGAAGGGTCGGGCTGCATCGCGCCGTGCGCGCGCGCCCGGGGGCGGGGCCTCGCCATGTCGCCTTCCACCCGACGCTGCCGGTCGCCTATGTCTGCAACGAGCTCGACAGCACCGTGACCGTGATGCGCTGGGACGCGGCGGCGGGCGAGCTCGCGCAGTTCCAGGTCCTGAGCTCGCTGCCGGAGGATTTCTTCGGCGCGAACACGACCTCGGAGCTCGACGTGGCGCGCGACGGGCGCTTCCTGCGCTGCTCCAACCGCGGGCACGACAGCGTCGTCACCTACGCCATCGATCCCGCGAGCGGCAGGCTCTGCACCGCCGGCTGGACGGCGACGGGAGGCGCGGAGCCGCGCTTCGTCTGCGGCGACCCGTCCGGCCGCTTCTTCTACGCGGCCAACCAGAACTCGCATTCGATCGTCGTCTTCGCGATGGACGCCGCGACCGGCAGGCTGTCGCCGACGGGGCACTCGGTGTCCACCGGCAGCCCCGTCTCGATCGTCTTCGCGGGCGGGGCCTGAGCCCCGCCGCCGCGCCGCGCCTCAATAGGCGAGGGCGCAGCCGTCCTTGCGCGGGTCGGAACCGGCCATGTAGGTGCCGCTGCGCCAGTCGAGCTGGATCATCTGCCCGCCGCCCCAGGGCGCGGAGACGCGCGTGACCGGGTGCCCGCGGCGCGCGAGTTCGCGCGCGGCCTCCTCGGGGATGCCCTCCTCGAGGCCGTAGGTGCCATCGACGAAGAAGGCGCGCGGCATGTCGAGCGCCTCCTGCGGGTCGCAGCCCTTGTCGATGACGTTGCCCAGCACCCAGGCATGGCCGACCGGCTGGTACTGGCCACCCATCACGCCATAGGTCGCGAAGACCTTGCCGTCGCGCTGCACCATGCCCGGGATGATCGTGTGCAGCGGGCGCTTGCCCGGCGCGACCTCGTTCGGATGGCCGACCTTGAGCGTGAAGCCGCAGCCGCGGTTCTGCAGGACAACGCCGGAGCGCGGCGCCGAGATGCCGGAGCCGAATCCGTGGAAGAGCGAGTTGATGAAGGAGCAGACATTGCGGTCGCGGTCGACGACCGTCAGGTAGACGGTGTCCTTGTGTATGCCCGCGTCCTCGGACCAGCGCGCGTCACTCGCCTGCTGCATCGAGATCGAGGCGCGCCATCTCGCCGCCTGCGCCTTGTCGAGGAGCTGCGCGACCGGGACCTCGGCCTGGCGCGGGTCGGCGACGTAGCGGTTGCGCAGCCCGTAGGCGAGCTTCGAGGCCTCCGCGTAGGCGTGCAGCCGGTCGGCCGACAGCGCGTCGAGCGACGCCATCGGGAAGCCCTCGAGGATGTTCAGGAGCATCAGCGCGGTGATGCCGTGGCCGTTGGGCGGGATCTGGAAGCAGGAATGGCCGCGATACTCGGTCGAGATCGGCTTCACGTACTCGCCGCGATGCGCGGCGAAGTCGGAGAGTTGGTGCGTGCCGCCAAGCGCGCGCAGCGCCGCAACGATGTCCTCCGCGATCGCGCCCTCGTAGAAGGCCTTTGCGCCGCCGCGTGCCACCGCGCGCATCGTCTCCGCGAGCAGCGGCTGGCGATGCACCTCGCCGAGCGCAGGCGCCCGCCCGCCGGGCAGGAAGATGTCGCGCGAGGCGGCGTTGGCCGAGAGCTTGTCGACCGACTCGGCCCAGTCGCGCGCGACGCGCGGCGAGATGACGTAGCCGTTCTCCGCGTAGCCGATCGCCGGCGCCAGCACCTCGGCGAGGCTCTTGCGCCCGTGGTCGCGCACCAGCCTGTCCCAGGCCTCGATTGTGCCGGGGACGGTGACGGCGTGCGGCGAGGTCAGCGGGATCTCCGCGAGGCCTGCGCCGCGCAACTTGTCGGCGGTGAGCGCCGCGGGTGCCGCGCCCGAGCCGTTGTAGCCGACGACCTCGTCCTGGCCGCCCTTGCAGTACAGCGCGAATACGTCGCCGCCGACTCCAGTCGAGCCGGGCTCGACGACCGCGAGCACGGCCGCTGCGGCGACCGCCGCGTCCATCGCGGTGCCGCCGGCGCGCAGGATGTCGAGCGCGGCCAGCGTCGCCGCGGGATGCGACGTGGCGGCGGCGCCGTTGGCGCCATGCACGGTGGAACGGCCGGGAAGGTGGAAGCTGCGCATCGCCCGAGTTCTCCTGATCATCGCGCCTGGCCTCTCTGGCCGGACTGCGAAAAGGCTTTTGCCTCACCGGGCGCTGGATGGCCAGAGGCGAGGCGCCGGGCGGGTTTTTGGGGCATCATGGCGCCTCGCGGCGCGTCGACCGGATTCGACATGCGCGCCGGCCCGGGAAGGACATGGCCTACGACACCAAGATCACCGGCGGCCTGCTCGTCGACGGCACCGGCGCGCCCGGCCGCCATGGCGACGTCGGCATCAGGGGCGGGAAGGTCGTCGCGCTCGGCCATGCGCCGGACGTCGCCGCGCGGACCATCGCCGCCGACGGCATGGTCGTGGCGCCGGGCTTCGTCGATATCCACACCCACTACGACGCCCAGGTCATGTGGGACCCGATGATGACGATCTCGCCCTGGCATGGCGTGACGACCGTGGTCGTCGGCTCCTGCGGCTTCGGCGTGGCGCCGACGCATCCCGCGCATCGGCGGCTGGTCCTGCGCATCCTCGAGCGGGTCGAGGCCATGAGCCTCGCGGCGCTCGAGGCCGGGCTTGGCCCCGACTGGCCATTCGTCTCCTTCGGCGAGTATCTCGACGCGATCGAGCGCCGCGGCACGGCGATCAACATCGGCGTCATGGCGGGCCACACGCCGACGCGGCTGCACGTCATGGGCGAGGCCGCGGTCGAGCGCGCCGCCACCGCCGAGGAGATCGCCCGCATGAAGGCGCTCGTGGGCGAGGCGCTCGCGGCGGGCGCGCTCGGCTTCGCCACCTCCACTTCGCCGATCCATGTCGGCTATTCGGGCAAGCCCGTGCCCAGCCGCCTCGCCGACGACGCCGAGATGCTGGCGATGGCGGGCGCGCTCGCCGGGGCGGGCCATGGCGTCTTCCACTACAACGGCACGCGCGATCCGGACTTCGCGCGCCACGAGGCGCTGCACCGCGCCTCCGGCAGGACGGTCGTCTGGACGCCGCTGCTCTCCGGACAGCTCGGCCCCGGCGGGCATCGCAAGTCGCTGGTCCGCGCCGCGGAGGATGCGCGCGCAGGCCTGCCGATCGTGCCGCAAGTCGACTGCCGGCCGATCGTCAGCGAGTGGAACTTCGGCACGCCGGTGATCTTCGACACGTGGGCGCTCTTCGCGCCGACGCGCGCGGCCGACGGGCCTGGCGCGCTCGCGCGCATCTACGCCGATCCCGATTTCCGCGCCGCCTTCCGCGAGGAGGTCGCCGGTCGCGGCGGCCGCGACGCGGCCTTCTCCGGCGGCAGCCGCGAGGGCGAGTCCCGGCGCCAGTCCTTCGCGATGACCGAGGTCTCGTGGTGCCCGGGCGAGCCCGCGCTCGAGGGCCGCATGCTCTTCGACGCGGCGCGCGAGCGCGGCGTCCATCCCTGCGACCTCGCGCTGGACATCGCGCTCGGCTCCGGCCTCGCGGCGCGATTCCGCACGCCGCTGGTCAATTTCGACGAGGCCGAGGTGCGCGAACTCGTCACCGATCCGAACGTGGTCATCGGCCTCGGCGATGGCGGCGCGCACATGAGCCAGCTCTGCGACGCCTGCTACGCGACCCACCTGCTCGGGCACTGGGTGCGCGAGCGCCGCGCCCTGACGCTGGAGCGCGCGGTGCACATGCTGACCGGACGCACTGCCGCGCTCTATGGCATCGCGGACCGCGGCCTGCTAGCCGAGGGGCTGCCGGCCGACATCGTGGTCTTCGATCCCGAGCGCGTCGGCGCGGGGCCGCTCGAGCGCGTGCATGACCTGCCCGCGGGCGCCGATCGACTCGTCTCGATGCCGAGCGGCATCGCGGCGGTGCTGTGCAACGGCACCGTGCTTCCCGCGCCGGGCGAGGCCTGGCCGTCGGGCGAGGCCCTGTCGGGCAGGCTGCTGCGCGGCGGCAGGAGGGGCGGCACGTGAGCACGACCGAGGCCGGGGCGGCTGGCGGCAAGGATGTCGAGATCGTCTTCCACGGGGCGGCCACCACGGTCACCGGCTCCTGCATGCTGATGCGCCTGCCCGGCGGGCCGGTGCTCGTGGATTGCGGGCTTTTCCAGGGGCCGAAGGCGCTGCAGGCGCTCAACTACGCGCGGCTGCCGGTCGATGCCGGATCGCTGGCCGCCGCGATTCTCACCCATGCGCATATCGACCACGCCGGGATGTTCCCGCGCCTCGTGCGCGAGGGCTTCCGGCGGCGCGCCTTCTCCACGGCGGCGACCTGCGACCTGCTCGCCTGGGTCCTGACCGACGCTGGCGCGATCCACGAGAGCGAGGCCGAGCGGCTCAACCGCCGCAACCGCAAGCGTGGCGCGGAGGACGTCAAGCCGCTCTACACGGTCGAGGACGCCGAGCGCAGCCTCGGGCGCCTCGCGCCGGTCGCCGCGGACGCATGGTTCGAGCCCGTGCCGGGGACGCGCGCGCGGCTGCGCAATGCCGGCCATATCCTCGGCTCGGCCTGGCTCGAGATGGAGATCGGCGGCCGGCCGGGCGAGGCGCCGCTGCGCTTCGCCTTCTCGGGCGACCTCGGCCCGCCGGGCAAGTCGCTGTCCTTCGACCCTGCGCCGCTCGGCGACGTGGACGTGCTGGTCCTCGAATCCACCTATGGCGACCGCGACCGGCCGCGCATCGACGAGGCCGGGCGGCGCGCTGCGCTCGCCGCGGAAGTGCGCGAGGCGATGGCCGCGGGCGGCAACCTCGTCATCCCGTCCTTCGCGGTCGAGCGCAGCCAGGAACTGCTGCACGACCTGCTGCTGCTGTCGCGGCGGCGCGAGATCCCGCCCGTCCGGATCTTCCTCGACTCGCCGCTCGCGCATCGCGCGACCGAGGTCTTCCGCCGGCACGCGCGCGAGCTCGACATCGACGGCGGCGGCGCCGCGGCCTTCGACGGGCCGAACCTCCATGTCGTGGAGACGGTCGAGCAGAGCAAGTCGATCGGGCGCGTGCAGTCCGGCGCGATCATCATCGCGGGCTCGGGCATGTGCGACGCCGGGCGCGTGAAGCACCACCTCAAGGACAATCTCTGGCGGCCGCAATCGACCGTGCTCTTCGTGGGCTACCAGGCGCCCGGCACGCTCGGCCACCTGATCCGCAACGGTGCGCAGCGCGTGCGCATCCATGGCGAGGAGGTCGCGGTGCGCGCGCGGCTGCGCTCGCTCGACTTCTTCTCCGGCCATGCCGATCGCTCCGACCTGCTCGCCTGGGCGCGCGCGGCGGCGCCGAAGGCCCGCGCGATCTTCCTCGTGCATGGCGAGGCGGGCTCGCTCGCCTCGCTGCGCACGGGACTGGTCGAGGGCGGCGCCGATCCCGCGCGCATCCATGTCCCTCAGCTCGACGAGCGCTTCGTGCTGCACAGGGTGGAGGGTGACCTCTCGGTCGAGAAGCTCGCGCCGGAGCGCCGGCGCGCCGACGACGAGCTGCGCGCGGCGCTCGCCTCGGGCCGGGACTGGCACAACGAATACGCGCAGACCGTGCTCGAGGTGCGCAGCGCGCTGCTCGCGGCGCCCGACGACGCGACGCGCCGCAGGATGCTCGACCGGGTGAAGGCGGCGCTCGGCGGACGGTAGCCGAGCCGCTAGCCGCGGCGCAGCGTGCGCAGGTGCGCGAGCAGCCCCGCGGTCGAGGCGTCGAGGCCGGTTGCCTTCGCGTCCCCCCTGACCATCGGCAGCAGCCGCGTCGCCATCTCCTTGCCGAGCTCGACGCCCCACTGGTCGAAGGGGTTGATGCCGTGGATCGCGGCCTCGACGAAGACGCGGTGCTCGTAGAGGGCGAGCAGGCGGCCAAGGGTGCGCGGATCCAGGCTGCGATAGGCGATGGTGACGGAGGGCCGCCCGCCGGGAAAGCGCCGATGCGGCGGCAGGCCGGGATCGTCGCGCCCGTTCATCAGCGCCTCGGACTGGGCGAGGCAATTCGCGAGCAGCAGCTCGTGGTGCGCGGCCATGCCGGGCTCGTGGCCATTGGCCGCGACGAGGAACTCGCAGGGCACGATGTCCGTGCCCTGGTGCAGCAGCTGGAAGAAGGCGTGCTGGCCGTTGGTGCCCGGTTCGCCCCAGACCACGGGCCCGGTGGCGCGGGCCACCGGCGCGCCCGCGGCGTCGACGCGCTTGCCGTTCGACTCCATGTCGAGCTGCTGCAGATAGGCGGGGAGCCGCGCGAGGCGCTGGTCGTAGGGCAGGACCGCGCGCGTCGGGTAGCCGCATGCGTTGCGGTGCCAGATGCCGACGAGGCCGAGCAGGACCGGCATGTTCGCGTCGAGCGGCGCCACGCGGAAATGCACGTCCATCTCGTGCGCGCCGTCGAGGAACTCGGCGAAGCGCGCCGGGCCTATCGCGATCATCAGCGGCAGGCCGACGGCGGACCACACCGAATAGCGGCCGCCGACCCAGTCCCAGAAGCCGAAGACGCGCGATGCGTCGATGCCAAAAGCGGCGGCCCTTTCGAGCGCGGTGGAGACGGCGGCGAAATGCGCCGGCACCGCCGCCTCGCCGAGCGCGTCGGCGATCCAGCGCCGCGCGGAGGCCGCGTTGGCCATCGTCTCGACGGTCGTGAAGGTCTTGGAGGCGAGGACGAAGAGCGTCCGCGCCGGATCGAGCCGCGCGAGCGTGTCGGCGAGATGCGCGCCGTCGACGTTGGACACGAAGTGCAGGCGCGGCCCGTCATGGAAGGGCGCGAGCGCGAGCGTCGCCATGGCGGGCCCGAGGTCCGATCCGCCGATGCCGATGTTGACGACGTCGGCGAAGCGCCCGCCGCGGACCTCGCCGGCGAAGGCGGAGAGCCGGGCCAGGCCGGCGCGGACCTCGGGCATGACGTCCGCGCCGTCGACGCGGACCGGGGCGTCGCCGCGATGGCGCAGCGCGACATGGAGCGCTGCGCGGCCCTCGGTCGCGTTGACGCGCTCGCCCGCGAACATGGCGTCGCGGCGTCGCGCGACGCCGGTTGCCTCGGCGAGGCGGAGCAGCAGCGCGCGCGCCTCGTCGTCGATGGCGGTCTTCGAGTAGTCGAGGAGCAGGTCGTCGAGCGCGAGGGAGAAGCGCGCGAAGCGGCCGGGATCCCGCGCCAGCAGCAGCCCGGGGCGCGCATCCGCATGCGCGGCGCGATGGGCGGCCAGCGCGGCCCAGGCGGCCGTCACGAGGGGAGAGTCGGTCATGCCGCTACCCTGGGCCTCCGGCGGTTCGTTCGGCTCCGCCCGCGCCGGCGCGCGCAGGGCATGCGCGCCGGCGTCATGCCCCGCGCGTCACGGCGGGCAGATATAGCCCGGGCCGGTGGGGGACTTGAAGCACCCGACGGACTCGGGCAGCAGCCACTTGGGCAGGAAGAGCACGACCTCGGGGAAGAAGACGCAGAACAGGATCGTGCCGAGGAACACCACGTAGAGCGGCAGCGAACGCACCATCGCCTTGCCGAAGGGCACGCCCACGAACTTGGCGCTGATCAGCAGCGAGAGCCCGTAGGGCGGCGTGATGAGGCCGAAGGCGAGGGTGGTGACGAGCACCACGCCCATGTGCACGGGCTTGATGTCGCCGAGTTCGGTCAGCGCGTTGACGATCGGCATGAAG
>VGDA01000131.1 GCA_016869915.1 Alphaproteobacteria bacterium | reverse complement strand
CTGGATGCTCTCGCAGTTCCCGGTCGGCGCCGTGCGCGTCGTCAGCGGCAGGGTCGAGCGCTTCCGCGACGAGATCCAGATGCCGCATCCCGACCATGTCGGGCCTCCGGAGACGCTCGCGGAGATCGCGCGCGTCGAGCCGGTCTACGGGCTCACCGCCGGGGTCACCGCGCGGGTGATGGCGCGCACCGTGCGCGCCGCGCTGGACCGTGCGCCGGCCTTCGTGGAATGGCTCGACCCCGCGCTTCGGCGCCGCGAGGGCTGGCCGGGCTGGCGCGAGGCCCTCGAGGTCCTGCACGCGCCGCAGGGCCAGGCCGACCTGCTCGCCGGGACCGCGGCGCGGCGCCGTCTAGCCTACGACGAACTGCTCGCGAGCCAGCTCGCGCTCCTCCTCGTGCGTCGCTCGCAGCGCCGCCAGGGCGCGGAGCCACTGCCGGGCGGCGGCGAGCTCGAGGAGCGCGCGCGCGCGGCACTGCCCTTCGCGCTCACGTGCGCCCAGGAGCGCGCGATCGCCGAGATCCATGCCGACCTCGCGAAGCCCCAGCGCATGCTGCGGCTTCTGCAAGGCGACGTCGGCAGCGGCAAGACCGTCGTCGCCTTCTTCGCGATGCTCGCCGCCGTGCAGGCCGGAAGGCAGGCCGCGCTCATGGCGCCGACCGAGATCCTGGCGCGCCAGCACCACGAGACCATCGCGCCGCTCGCGCGCGCTCTCGGCGTCGAGCTCGTCCTGCTGACCGGGCGCGACAAGGCGAAGGCGCGCCGCGACGCGCTCGAGCGCCTCGCCTCTGGCGCGGCGCCGCTCGCGGTCGGCACGCATGCGCTCTTCCAGGACGACGTCGCCTTCGCCGACCTCGCGCTTGCCGTGATCGACGAGCAGCATCGCTTCGGGGTCCACCAGCGCCTCGCGCTGGCCGGCAAGGGCGACGGCGTCCATGTGCTCGTGACGACCGCGACGCCGATCCCGCGCACGCTGATGCTCTGCGCCTATGGCGACATGGACGCCTCGCGCCTCGACGAGAAGCCGCCGGGCCGCAAGCCCGTCGACACGCGGCTCGTGCCGCTCGACAGGCTCGAGGAGGTCGCGGCAGGCCTCGCGCGGCAGGCCGCGCGCGGCGCGAAGGCGTTCTGGGTCTGCCCTCTGGTCGAGGAATCCGAGGAGAGTGACCTCGCCGCGGCGACCGAGCGCGCGCGCTGGCTCGCGGGCCTGCTGGGCGAGGAGCGCGTCGCGCTCGTCCATGGCCGCATGAAGCCCGCGGAGAAGGACGCCGCGATGCACGCCTTCGCCGAGGGCGAGGCCCGGATCCTCGTCGCGACGACGGTGATCGAGGTCGGCGTCGACGTTCCCGCGGCGACGGTGATGGTCGTGGAGCGCGCGGAGCGCTTCGGGCTAGCGCAGCTCCACCAGCTGCGCGGCCGCATCGGCCGCGGCAGCGAGGCCTCGACCTGCCTCCTTCTCTTCCAGGAGCCGCTCGGCGAGACGGCGAGGTCGCGCCTGCGGATGATGCGCGAGACCGAGGACGGCTTCCGCATCGCCGAGGAGGACCTCAGGCTGCGCGGCGCGGGCGAGGTGCTGGGCACGCGACAGAGCGGCCTCCCGGAGTACCGCCTTGCCGACATCGGCGCGCATGGCGACCTCATGTCGATCGCGCGCGACGAGGCGCTGCTCCTGGTCGAGCGCGATGGCGGGCTCGAGGGCGCGCGGGGCGAGGCCCTGCGCGTGCTCCTGCACCTTTTCGAGCGCGACGCGGCCGTTCCTCTGATGAGATCCGGGTGAGCCATGGACGAGACGACATCCCTCCACGCCGTCGCGCTTGGCGCGATCCTCCTGGCCCGCCTCGCCGAGGCATGGATCTCGCGCGTCAACGGGGAGCGCGCCGCCGCCGCGGGCGCCGTGGAGGTCGAGCACGAACTCCATGCATGGACCCAGATCTTCCACGCCTGCTGGATGGGCGTGCTCGTTGTGCTCGCGGACCGGGCGGCGGCGCTGGACCCGACATGGACCGTCGCCGGCGCGCTGCTTCTGATGTCGCGCGCCTCGGCGCTGTGGCGCGTGCGACGCAGCTGGACGCTGCGCCGCTTCGAGACCACGGACAATGCCGATCCATGGACGCGGCTGCGCGACCCTGATGGCGGCTCGATGCTCGCGGAGGTGCTGATCCTGCCGCTGGCCTTCGGGCTCGCGTGGCTGTCGGCCGCTGGCGCCCTCGCCTACGCCCTGCTCTGCGCGCGCCGCTGCGGCTTCATGGCGCCGCGCGCCTGAGCCCGAGTTCAGGGAACGCGGGTCAGCAGCGGCTTGCCGTCGCGATGCGCGAGCAGGTTCGCGACGACCAGGTCGGCCATCGCGCCGCGCGTCTCCTGCGTGCCGCTGCCGACATGCGGCGCTAGCACGACGTTGTCGAGCGGCAGCAGCGCCTCCGGCACGTTCGGCTCGTCGGCGAAGACGTCGAGCCCCGCGCCGCCAAGCCGGCCTGACACCAGCGCGTCGACGAGCGCGGGCTCGTCTACCACGGAGCCGCGCGAGACGTTGACGAGGATGCCCTTCGGCCCCAGCGCCTCGATCACCTGCGCCGAGATCAGCCCGCGCGTCGACGGGCCGCCGGGGACGATGACGATCATGAAGTCGACCTCGCGGGCCATGGCGACGAGGTCGGGGCAATGCGTCCAGGAAACGTCGGCGCGGTTGCGGGCGTGGTAGCTGATCTTCATGTCGAAGGCGGCGGCGCGGCGCGCCACGACCTTGCCTATGCGCCCCATGCCGACGATGCCCAGCCGCTTGCCAGAGACCTTGGTGGCGAGGGCCTGGTTGCCGAGGCGCTTCCACCTGCCGTCGCGCACGTAGCGGTCGGAGAGCGCGAGGTGGCGCGCCGTCATCAGCAGCAGCGCGATGCCGAGGTCGGCGACGTCGTCGTTGAGCACGTCGGGCGTGTTGGTGACGGCGATGCCGCGGGTCCTCGCCTGCGCGAGGTCGATCGCGTCGACGCCGACGCCCATGCACGAGACGATCTCGAGCCTGGGCAGCGCCGCCATCACCGGTCCGGGGCAGCCCGCGAAGCCCGTCGTCTGGACGAAGCGCACGCGATCGCCCAGCGGCTTCACGGCGTCGACCCAGGTCGACTTGTCCATCGTCAGCTGGTGGATCGTGAAGTGCCGCGCGAGTTCCTCCATCGACTGGGGACGCAGCGGCTCGATGCTGACCAGGTCCGGCTTCGACATCGTCTCCTCCTCAGCCCTTGAAGGTCTTCGCGAGCGCGTCCGCGGCCTTCACCATCAGCCCGGAATCGCTGCCGACGGCCACGAAGAGGAAGCCGGCGTCGATCGTGCGGCGCGCGAGCTCCTGGTTCGGCGTCAGGAACCCGGCGGGCTTGCCCGCCTTCGCGAGCCGCGCGCCCGCCTCGAAGATCAGCTTGTCGATGTCCGGATGCCCGGGATTGCCGAGATGGCCATGGGTGGCGGCGAGGTCGGACGGGCCGATGAAGACGCCGTCGACGCCCTCGACCGCGGCGATCGAGTCGAGGTTGGCCACGCCCATCGGCGTCTCGATCTGGACGAGGACGCACATCTCCGCGTTCGCCTGGTGGAGGTAGCCGTCGATGCGCCCGTAGCGGCCGCCGCGCGCGCCGGCGGAGACGCCGCGGAAGCCGTGCGGCGGGTAGCGCGTCGCGGCCACGGCGGCGCGGGCCTCCGCGGCGTTCTGCACGAAGGGGACGAGGATCGACTGCGCGCCGGCGTCGAGGACGCGCTTGATCACCACGGGGTCGTTCCATGCCGGTCGCACTATCGGCGTCGCGGTGCCGCCGGCGAGCGCCTGCAACTGCTGGATCAGGCCGGGGATCTCGTTCGGGGAGTGCTCCATGTCGAGCAGGACCCAGTCGAAGCCGGCGGGCGCCAGGATCTCGGCGACGACGTTGCTGCCGAGCGAGCTCCAGATCCCGATCTGGCGGCGGCCCTCGGCGAGCGCGCGCTTGAAGGCGTTGCGCGGTATGTCCATCTTCGATGTCTCCGGGAATGGCGACGCCGGGTTCAGCGTTGGAATCGGACTTTAGCCAGCGCATGGACGCCATGTCGACAGCGATGCCCCGCACGACCACGACCGTCGCCGCGTTGCTCGTCGCCTTCGTCCTCGGCGCCTGCGCGCCGACCCATGAATGGGCCTCGCCGGGCATCGGGGCCTCGGCGCGCGACGCCGATCTCAGGCAGTGCATGTCGATCGGCGCCGGCATGGCGGCGGAATCCTCATGGCACGAGCGCCGGCGCGTCGAGAGGGACGCATGGTTCGCCCGCACGCGACCGGACCGGGCCTTCGCGAATGCGCGCCTGCATCAGTTGCAGATGCTCGAGAGCCTCGATCGCCAGCGGCACGCGGATGCCTGCATGGCGGCGCGCGGCTATCGGCTCGTGCCGCTGGATCCTTGAGGGCGTGGCGCGCGATCGCCTGGCGCGGCATCGGCGCCGGCCCGACATTCGCGAGGCAGCGGGGTCCTAGAAGCCGGGCCTCAGCTTCTCGACGACGAGGACGGCGATGGCGGGTGACGCGGTCAGGCCCGGCGACTCGATCCCGAACAGGTTCACGAGCCCCGGCACGCCATGGTCGCACGGGCCCTCGACCACGAAGTCGGCCGCCGGCGTTCCGGCGGGGCCCAGCTTCGGCCTTATGCCGGCATAGGCGGGCTGGAGCGCGCCGTCCCGGAGGCCAGGCCAGTAGCGACGGACCTCGGCGTAGAAGCCGTCGGCGCGACGCGGGTCGACGTCGTAGGCGATGTCGTCGATCCACTCCACGTCGGGCCCGAAGCGTGCCTGCCCGGCCAGGTCGATCGAGATGTGGACGCCAAGGCCCCCGGGCTCCGGCACCGGGTAGACCAGCCGCGAGAAGGGCGAACGTCCCGCGAGGGAGAAATAGTTGCCCTTGGCGTAGTGGAGCGGCGGCACGCGCGCGGCGGGGATGCCGGCGATGGAACGGGCGACGGATTGCGCGCCCAGCCCGGCCGCGTTGACGACGAGGCGCGCGCGCAGAGCCGCCGGCTCGGCGCCGCCGACGCGCAGCTCGATGCCGTCGTTGCGCACCTCGCCGCCGAGGACCGGGCTCAGGAAGGCGACCACCGCGCCACGCGCCTCGGCATCGCCCTGGTAGGCGAGCATGAGGGAGTGGCTGTCAACGATCCCGGTCGAGGGCGACAGCAGCGCCGCGTCGCAGGAGAGCTCGGGCTCGATCGCGCGCGCCGCCGCGCCATCGACGAGGCGCAGGTCCTCGACGCCGTTGGCGGCCGCCTGGGCGCGGAGCTTGTCGAGATAAGCGTCCTGCCCGGGGCGCGTCGCGACGATCATCTTGCCGCAGCGGCGATGCGGTATGCCGCGCTCGCTGCAGTAGGCGTAGAGGAAATGCTTGCCTTCGACGCAAAGCCGCGCCTTCAGGCTGCCCGCGGGGTAGTAGATGCCGGCATGGATGACTTCGCTGTTGCGCGAGCTCGTCTCGGTGCCGATCGCGTCCGCCGCCTCGAGCACGACGACCTCGCGGCCCTCCAGCGCGAGCGCGCGCGCCACCGCGAGCCCGACCACCCCGGCGCCGATCACGACGCAATCGATGCTGTCCGACATGTCCCTGCCCATGAAGCCGAGCGCCAAGGCGTGTTCCCCTCGGCGGCGGCGCAGGCTAGAACACCACGATGTCGAGTGGAATCCGTATCGCCGGATTGGCCCTCGCCGGTGCCGTGGCGCTCGTCGCCTGCGCCCCGGCGCGCGGGCCCCACGCCGACGTGCCGAGCCTCGACCTGCGCGTGCGCTTCGCGCTCGCGAACCTCTGCAACGGCGGCATGTCGCCGCCGATCGCCGTCGATCGCGCGCCCGCGGGCGCCGAGTCCTACGTCGTCCGCATCGTGAACGTGTCCGTGCTCAGGCTGCGCGTGCAGGAATGGACCATCCCGGCGGGAGGCGAGCCGGGCCGCATCCCCTACGGCGCGCTCAAGGACTACGCCGGCCCCTGCCCCGGCGAGTTCCAGCGCTTCAACTACCGCGTCGAGGTCCTGGCCCTCGACCGGGAGGGACGGCGGGTCGCCTACGGCGCGCGCGTCCTCAGCGTCGAATCGGTCAACAAGCAGGCGCAGGAGACCTGGGGCCGCGGCAGCGCACCCGACGTCCTCGAGCCGCCTGCGGGGAACGCCGAGTTCGACGACGTGCTCTTCCGCCGCGCCGACCAGCTTCCGTCGTGGCGAGACCGCGATGGCGGCGTCTTCTCCGACCCACGCCGCCCGGAGGCTCCCGAGACCCAGCCCCGCCCGTTGCCGCTGCCGCGCTGACCGTGGCCCCGGGCTCCTATCCACGCAGCTCGTAGACGCGCGGGGACAAGGCGTCGACGTCCCGCCTTGCCCAGTCGCGCGCGGCCGTCGTCGCGAGCGTGGCGTCCTGCCCGGCCTGCAGGCGCGCGATCGCGGCCTCGATGTCGATGCCCGGGACCGTGCCTCCCGCGACGACCTGCCGACCCGCGACGAAGACGTCGCGCACCGCGCGGTCCCCCGCCGAGTAGACGAGGCTGCGCAGCGGGTCGCGCAGCGGGCGCATGGCCGGATGGCGGCCATCGGCGAGGAAGAGGTCCGCCTTCGCGCCGGGCGCCAGCCTGCCGAGGTCGGGCCGGCGCAGGATGCGCGCGCCGCCGATCGTCGCCGCGTCGAAGACCTGGAAGGTGCGCGCGGCCTTGAAGTTGCCGCTGACGAGCCGCGACGCGTAGGCCGCCATGCGCAGCTCGTCCAGGAAGTTGTGCGGGAACGTGTCGGTGCCGATGCCGCAGGTGATGCCCGCGTCCATGTAGCGACCGAGCGTGTTGAGCGCGATGCCGCGGCGCGCGAAGACGGTCGGGCAATGCGCGACCTGGGCCCCGGACCCGGCGAGGCGCGCGAAGTCGCTGGCATGCGGCCAGTGGATCTGCGGATGGTCGTTGAGGAAGATGCCATGCGAGACGACCAGGTCCGGCCCAAGCAGCCCGATCGAATCCAGCCACTCGATCGGCGTCTTGCCGTGGCGCCGCGTGACCTCGTTGAACTCGACGATCGACTGGCCGGCATGGAGCTGGACCGCGATGCCACGCCGCCTCGCCTCGGCGAGGCTCTCGCGCAGCAGGCCCGCGCCGCAGGTCTCGACCTGCGACGGCCCGAGCATGCCCGAGACGCGCCCGGAGGGATGGCGCGCCGCGGCGTCGACGACGTCCAGCGCCTGCCTGAGACCGCGCTCCCCCGCCGCGTCGTCCCAGTGGTAGTCGACGGTGTGGCCGTTCGACGTCGACCAGGTCGCGGCGCGATACATCGGGCAGAGCACGGCGCGCAGCCCTGTCGCGGCGAGCTGGTCGGCCCAGCCCTCGCGGGCGCCGGAGAGGTCGCAGAGCGTCGTCACGCCGCTGCGCAGCAGCTCCCATGCGGCGACCTCGGTCGCGGCCTGCGCATATGCCGGGTCGAGCCGGAAGACCGGCATGAACTCGTAGAGCGAGCTCTGCCCGAGGCGCGGGCTGCCGAGTTCCTCCAGCAGCCCCTTGTTCGCGGGCTCCGATGTCGGATGGCTGTGGACGTTGATGAGGCCCGGCGAGGCCACGAGTCCGCTGCCGTCGATCACGCGCTGCGCCTCGCCCGCGTAGCCCGGCCCGACATGGACGATGCTGTCGCCCCTGAACGCGACGTCGGCGCCGCGCAGGTAGACATGCGTCCCCGCAGCCTCGTCCCAGGCGATCGTCCAGTCGAGGCCCCGGATGAGCGTGGTGTCGGCGTCCATGATCTCCTCCGTGCGGCGGCGTCGCATCGCCCTCGCTTTCGGGGCACGATGACTGTAGCAAATGGCCGGTGGCCGTCCACGACGCAGGGTCGCGCGACAGGCCGGACCGCGGAGACTTGCGATGACGATGAACGGTGCCGAGAGCCTCGTGCGGACGATGGTCGCGGGCGGCGTGGACGTGTGCTTCACGAACCCCGGGACGTCCGAGATGCATTTCGTCGCGGCGCTCGACCGCGTCGATGGGATGCGCTGCGTGCTCTGCCTCTTCGAGGGCGTCACCTCGGGCGCGGCGGACGGCTACTACCGCATGGCCGACAGGCCGGCCTCGACGCTGCTGCATCTCGGGCCCGGGCTCGGCAACGCGCTCGCGAACCTGCACAACCTGAAGAAGGCCAAGTCCGGCGTCGTCAACGTTGTCGGCGAGCACGCCACCTACCACCGCATCTTCGACGCGCCACTGACGAGCGACATCGAGGGCATCGCGCGCCCGGTCTCCCACTGGGTGAAGACCTCGATGAGCGCGCGCGACGTCGCCGCCGACGGGGCCGCGGCGATCGCGGCGGCGAAGGCGCCTCCGGGCCAGGTCGCGACGCTCATCCTGCCCGCCGACACGGCCTGGAACGAGGGATCGGGGATCGCCGCGCTGCCGCCGCTGGCGGTTCGCCTGCCCGTCGCCACGGAAGCCGTGAGGCTGTCTGCCGAGGCGTTGCGGGACGGGAACGCGGTGCTCCTGCTCGGCGGCGTGGCCCTTCGCGCGGCAGGCCAGCGCGCGGCCG
>VGDA01000130.1 GCA_016869915.1 Alphaproteobacteria bacterium | reverse complement strand
GGGGCAGCGCCTGCTGAGGGAACTCGCCGAGCACGCGGGCCGTCCCGAGTTCTGCTACCGGCACCAGTGGCGCGCGGGCGACCTGCTGATCTGGGACAATCGCTGCCTGCTGCATCGCGCGATCGATTACGACGCGGCGCGCCATCGCCGCGTCATGCGCCGCACCACCGTCGCGGGATCCGGGCCGGTGCTCGGGCCGTTCTCGCGGCCATGACCGGGGAGCTCGCCAAGCCATGCCGCGCGTCCTGATCGTCGCCGCCGCCCAGCTGGGCCCCATCCCGCGCAGCCAGTCGCGCGAGGAGGCCGTGTCGCGCCTCGTGGCCATGATGGAGGAGGCGCGGCGCATGGGCGCCGACCTCGTCGTCTACCCGGAGGCGGCGCTCACCGCCTTCTTCCCGCATTGGTGGATCGACGACGAGGCGGAGCTCGATTTCTGGTTCGAGCGCGAGATGCCGAACGCGGCGACCCGGCCGCTCTTCGAGGCGGCGCGCCGCCTGCGCGTCGGCTTCAAGCTCGGCTATTGCGAGCTCGACTTCTCCGCGGGACGCAAGCGCCGCTTCAACACCGCGATCCTCGTCGACCGCGAGGGCCGGATCGTCGGCAAGTACCGCAAGATCCACCTGCCCGGGACCGACCGGCACCGGCCGGAGCATCCGTTCCAGAACCTCGAGAAGCGCTACTTCGAGGTCGGCGACCTCGGCTTCCCGGTATGGGACACGATGGGCGGGCGCATGGGGATGCTGATCTGCAACGACCGCCGCTGGCCGGAGAGCTGGCGCGTGCTCGGCCTTCAGGGCGTCGAGCTCGCGATGCTCGGCTACAACACGCCGGTGCACAACCCGAACACGCCGGAGACCGACGACCTCAACAACTTCCACAACCGCCTCTCGATGCAGGCCGGCGCCTACCAGAACGGCACCTGGGCCGTGGGCGTCGCGAAGGCGGGCGTGGAGGAGGGCGTCGACCAGATCGGGCAGAGCTGCATCGTCGCGCCATCCGGCGAGATCGTGGCGCAGGCGAGCACGCTTGGCGACGAGGTGGTCGTCGCGCGCTGCGACCTCGACCGCTGCGCCATCTACAAGAAGCACATCTTCGACTTCGCCCGGCACAGGCGCCCCGAGCACTACGGGCTGATCCTCGAGCGCACCGGCGCCGGCGGCCCGCTCGGGAAGGCGCCAGCCTGACCTCGATGGGCTGGGGCCATGCCGCCGTCGTCTTGGCGGCCTTCGTCTGGGGCACGAACCATGTCGCGACGCGCGCGCTGAGCGAGGAGGTGCCGCTCGTCGCGCTGACCTTCTGGCGCTGGGCGATCGCGGTGGCGTTCATGGTGCCGATCGCCTGGCGCTGGATCCGCCGCGACGCCGCGCTGCTGCGCGCGAACGCGCGGGGCGTCGTCCTGGCGGGCCTCAACGGCATGGGCGTCTTCGGCCTCGCGATCAGCGCCGCGCCGTACTACACGACCGCGGCCAACGTGAGCCTGATCAGCTCGACCACGCCGCTCTGGGTGCTGCTGATCGCGGCGCTGACGCGCATCGAGGCGATCACGACGCGCCAGGCCGCGGGCATCGCGATCGCCTTCGCGGGCACGGCGCATATCGTCTTCGCCGGCGAATGGATGCGCGTCGCCACGATCGAGTTCGCGGCCGGCGACGTGATCGCGGTGGCGGCCGCGATCCTCTGGGCCGTGTTCTCGTTCCAGATGAAGCGCCTGCCGCGCGAGATCCACCCGCTGGCGACGACCGCATGCTGCGCGGCGGTTGGCCTCGTGCTGCTGGGCGCGCTCTACGCGGCCTGGGGCCTCTCCGGCCGTCCCTGGCTGCGCCAGGAGGGCGCCGTGCTGGGCGACGGGGCCGCCGCGCTGCTGGTCGCCTACATCGCGATCGGGCCGTCGCTGGTGGGGAACCTTTCCTTCACCGCGGGCGTCCAGCGCGTGGGCGCCGCGACCGCAGGCGCGCTGCTCTACATGACGCCTGTCGTCGCGACCGTGCTGGCGGTGACGGTGCTGGGCGAGACGCTGAAGCCATTCCACGCCGTCGGCATCGCCGGGATCGCGACCGGCCTCGTCATGGCGACGCGGCGCGGGTGAGCGTCAGATCTTCGAGGGCAGCCAGAGCGCGATCTGGGGGAACACCGTGATCGCCGCGGTGAAGAGGACCATGATCACGAGGTAGGGCAGGGTGTAGCGCGCGATCGCGCCCAGCCCGTCCCCGGTCAGGCCCTGGATGACGAAGAGGTTGAAGCCGACGGGGGGCGTGATCTGCGCCATCTCGACCACGAGCACGATGAACACGCCGAACCAGATCGGGTCGAAGCCCGCGGCCTTAACGATCGGGAGCACGATCGGCAGGGTCATCACGATCATGCTGAAGCCGTCGAGGAAGCAGCCCAGCAGTATGTAGAAGGCCATCAGCGCCATCATCAGCATGAACGGCGAGAGGCCGAGGCCGGTCACGAAGTCGGCGACCGCGCGCGGCACGCCGAGGAAGGCGCTCGCGTTCCCCAGGATCGAGGCTCCGAGCACGATGATGCCGATCATGCTGCAGGTCTGGACCGAGCCGAGGCAGACGTCGCGTATCGTCTCGCGGTCGAGCGCGCCCTGCATCCAGCCGACGAGCACGGCGCCGAGCACGCCCACCGCGGCCGCTTCCGACGGCGTCGCGATGCCGCCATACATCGACCCGAGGACGCAGGCGATGAGGAAGACCGCGGGCCCGAGCTCGCGCAGCGATGCGAGGCGCTCGCCCCAGGACGCGGCGCGCAGCTGCTTCTCCTGTTCCGGGACGAGCGACGGATCGATCCGCGTATGGACCATGATCCAGGCCATGAAGCAGCCGGCGAGCAGGAAGCCCGGGATGAAGCCGGCGGTGAAGAGCTTGAGGATCGAGACCTCGCCGAGCACGCCGTAGATGATCATGATGTTCGACGGCGGGATCAGGAAGCCGAGCGTCCCGGCGCCGGCAAGGCTGCCGATCGCGATGCGGCGGTCGTAGCCGCGGCGCATGAGCTCCGTCAGCGAGATCCTGCCGACGACCTGCGTGGTCGCGGCCGACGATCCCGAGATCGCGGCGAAGATCGAGCAGCCGAAGATGTTCACGTGGAGCAGCCGGCCGGGAAGCAGCCCCGCCCAGGGCGCCAGGCCCTGGAACAGCGACCGCGAGAGCCGGGTGCGGAAGAGCAGCTCTCCCATGATGATGAAGAGCGGCAGGGCCAGCAGCTCCGACGTCGTCAGGATGTTCCAGGTGTACTGGGGCAGCAGGCGCTCGAGCGGGATGTTGCGGAAGAAGGCTAGGAGCAGCACGCCGGTCGCCATCAGCGTCAGTCCGACCCAGATGCCCGCGCCGAGCAGGCCGAAGAGGAGGGAGAACGCCGTCGCGACGATGGTGCCCACGTGCCGGTCCTATTCGCTGAGCGCGGAGACCTGGAGGCGCGGGTCCTCCAGCTGGAGCCCGAGGATCGCCTGCGCGAGGCGCGCGGCCATCTGCAGGGCGAGCATCGTCGCCCCCGCGACGAGCAGGCTCTGCGGGATCCAGAGCGCGGTGTCGCTCGCTGGCGAGGTCTGCCCCCGCTCGAAGGCGCGGACGGTGAACCAGAAGAGGGAATTGGCGAGGAAGGCGGTCAGCACGGTCCCGGCGGCCGCACTGGCGATCTCGAGCGCGCGGCGTCCCGCCGGCCCGACGTTCGAGAGCAGCAGCGCCACGCGGATATGGCCGCCCGCGCGCAGCGTGACTGCGGCGCCGAACATGAAGCCGGCGCCCATCAGGTAGGAGCTGTATTCCCAGGCGACGCGGATGTCGCGCCCGAGGACGCTGCGCGACGCGATCTCGGCGAGGATCAGGAGGGTGAGGCCGAAGAGGCAGGCCGCCCCCAGGTACCCGCCGAGGCGCGAGAGCGCGTCGATGCCGCGGAAGAGCGCGGCGAGCGCCGCGGGTGCGCCGCGGTAGATGTCGTCTTGCGATGCGGGCATCGGGACCACGGCCGGGACCGGGGCGACGGCCCCGGTCCCGCTCCTTGCTGCGTCAGTTGGTCTTCCTGGTCTCGGCCTGGTAGGCGCGGACCGCGGCCTCGCCCTGCGGCACGCGCTTGAGATAAGCGTCCACGAGCGGCGCCGTGCGGGCGCGGAACTCCGCCATCATCGCCGGCGGCAGGTTCACGACCTCCATGCCGCCCTGCTTGAGGCGCTCGAGGCTGTCGGTGTCGTTCTTGAGCGACACGGCCCAGAACTCAGGCTCGAGGCGCTTGGCGACGTCCTCGAGCGCCTTCTGGTGCTCGGGCCTGAGCTTCTTCCAGGCGTCGAGGTTGATCGTCACCAATTGCGAGGACCAGGTGTGGTTGGTCGGGTAGACGAACTTGAGGAACTCCCAGAACTTGCCGTCGACGCCCGAGCTGGACGAGGTCGAGACGCCGGCGACGGCGCCGGAGGCGAGGGCGGGGATGGTCTCGCCCCAGGGGATCAGGATGCCGGCCATGCCGGCGGCGTTGAGCATGTCGGCGGCGTTGCGGTCGGGCACGCGCACCTTGATGCCCTTGAGGCCGTCCAGCGTGTCGGCCTTGGCCTTCATGTGCAGGTACTGCGTGGGCCACGGCACGATGTAGAGGATCTTCTGGTTGTTGCGCGCGGCGACCTGCTCGTAGATCGGGCGCGTGTGCTTCTGGAGCGCGCGCATGTCGTTCTGGTTGCCGACCAGGAACGGCAGCGACTCCAGGCCGAAGAGCGGCTCGTCGCCGATCTGCTGGTTGTTGAGGATGTCTGCCATCGGCACGAGGCCGTCGCGCACGGCGCGCAGGTGCTCGGGCCCCTTGAAGCCGAGCGACCCGCCGGAATGCACGGTGATCTGCACCTGCCCGCCCGTCGCCTTCGCGACCTCCTCGGCGTAGCGCTTCACGTTGGCCGTGTGGAAGTTGCTGTCCGGCCATACGGTCGAGAGGTCGAGCTTGGTCTGCGCCTGCGCGATCGTGGCGGCGCAGAGCGCGATGGCGCCCGTGGCCGCGGCGGCCGCGAGCCCGAAGGCGCGGCGGTTGGGGGTACGTGTCGTCATGTGGTTCTTGCTCCCTGTCGTTGACGGTTGGATCCGCTTCACTCCGCGGCGCTGCCGCGCCGCCCGTATTGCTCGTTCGCAGCCTCCGGCGTCACGAGCTGGTCACGCAAGTCGCGTGCCAGCGCGTCGCGTGGCCGTTCCTCCGCGGGGCCGATGCCGGCGCCGCCGGGCGTGCGCACGACGAGGCGGTCGCCGGGCGGCACCATCTGGAAGCCCTTGCCCTTGAGCCTGGGGCCCGAGGCGAGGCCGAGATAGCCGTTGGCGCCGTCCTTGCCGCCGTCGCGCCCGCGCGGCGGGTGGTCGATGCGGTCGAAGGCGGCGAGCAGCTCGAAGGGCAGGCCGGCTGCGCTCTCGATCTCGATGTCCTGGCCGAGCCCGCCACGCGTGCGGCCCGCGCCACCGCTGTCGGCGCGCAGTTCCTTGCGCCAGAAGATCACGGGAAGCATCGACTCCGCGATCTCGACCGGCGTGCCGCGCACGCCCGACGGATAGGCCGTGGCGGAGAGCCCGTCCTTGTCCGGGCGCGCGCCCGTGCCGCCATTCGACGTGACGACCATCGAGAAGCCGTACTTGCCGGTGCCGCCGGGCACGGGGCCGCGGACGTTCAGGTTCCAGAGGCAGGACGTGCCCTCGGCCGGCACGCGCTCCGGGATCGCCTGGCGCAGGCAGCCGAAGACGACGTCGGGAAGCATCTGCCCGATCACGTGGCGCGACAGCACCGGCGCGGGCGGCTGCGCGTTCAGGATGCAGTCGGGTGGCGCGCTGACGGTCAGCGGGCCCAGCGAACCGGCATTGTTCGGTATGCGCGCCGCCACGATGCAGCCGAGGCCGAAGACCGTGTAGGCGGTCGTGTAGGCGAGCGGGACGTTGATGCCCTTTCCGCTGACCGGCGAGGTCCCCGCGTAGTCGACATGGATGCCGTCGTCGGAGACGGTCAGCCGCGCCACGAGCTCGATCGGGGCGTCGTAGCCGTCGGTCGTCATGCGGTTGGTCCAGCTGCCCTTCGGCAGCCTGGCGATCTCCGCCAGCACGGCGCGGCGCGAGGAGTCGCAGATGAAGTCGGCGAGCGCGTCGAGCGCCTCGATGCCGAACTCGTCCATCATCTCCAGCAGCCGCTTCGCGCCGACGTCGTTGCAGGCGGCGAGGCTGTAGACGTCGCCGACCGTGTCGACGGGCAGGCGCGTGTTGGCGCGGATCATCGCCATCAGCGTCTCGTTCATCCGCCCGCGCTCGGCGAGCTTTAGCATGGGGATGAACAGCCCCTCCATGTAGACGTCGGTGGCGTCGGGCCCGAAGCCGATGCCGCCGATGTCCATAAGGTGGCTGGTGCAGCTGAACAGCGCGACCAGGCGCCCCTCGCGGAAGACCGGCGTGGTGACGACGAAGTCGTTTGTATGGCCGGTGCCCTTCCACGGGTCGTTGGTGATGTAGATGTCGCCGTCCTCCATCGTCGAGGGCGGGAAGGCGGCGATGAAGTGCTTCACAGACTCGGCCATCGAGTTGACGTGGCCGGGCGTGCCGGTGACGGCCTGGGCGAGCATGCGGCCGGAGAGGTCGAAGACGCCGGCCGAGAGGTCGCCCGCCTCGCGCACGATCGGCGAGAAGGCGGTGCGCATCAGGGTCTGGGCCTGCTCCTCAACCACCGCGATGAGGCGATTCCACATGATCTGCATGCGGATCTGGTCGAGGCCCGAGCTGAACGGCGTGGTCATCTGGCTGCTCTCCGGGGAGGCTGGGTCAGGCGGCGGGCTTGCGCAGCAGGACGATACTGCGCGCGCCGTCGATCGTCGCGTCGAAGCTGGCGGTGACGAAGGTCGTGGTCTCGTCCTCGGCGACGAGGGCAGGACCGGGGACGCGCGCGCCCGGCGCCATGTCGGGGCGCCAGTAGACCGGCACCGCGATGGGACGGCCGAGCCCCGGCTCGAAGACCTGGCGCGTGCCGCGTGGCGCGGGCGCGGCCGCAGGGGCGGGCACGGGGGGCGTCGCGGGGCGCTCGGCCGCCGTGCCGACGACGACCGACCAACTCAGGATCTCGATCTCCGCGCCCGGGATGGACCGGGCGAAGAGCTGCGCGTAGGCCGCCTCGAAGCGCTTGCGCAGCTCCGCCACGTCGCCCGGCTTGAGGTCATTTCTGGGAATAAGAACAAGAATTTCGTGGCCCTGGCCGACATAGCGCATGAAGGCGCCGCGGGTTTCCGCGACGGGCTTGCCGCCGGCCCCCTGCACCACGACCGCGCGCGCCTCGGCGGACAGCCGCGCGACCAGCGCGTTGGCGGCCGCCGGATCGAAGGCCGAGAGCTTCATGTACCGGCTGTAGACTACCTCGTAGGCCACTGGAGCCCTGAGGAATCCGACCGCCGAACCCACGCCGGCATTGGCCGGGACGATGACCCGCGCGATGCCGAGCTTCTCTGCCACGCGGGCGGCGTGCAGCGGTGCCGCGCCGCCGAAGGCGATCATCGTGTGCTCGCCGATCGCCTTGCCCCGCTCGACGGCGTGGACGCGCGCTGCGCTCGCCATGGTCTCGTCGACCATCTCGGCGATGCCGAAGGCCGCCATGTCGGTGGCGAGGCCCTGGGGCCGGCCGATCGCGTCGTCGACCGCGGCGCGGGCCTTGGCGGTATCGAGCGGGATGCGACCGGCCGCGAAGGCGTCCGGGTCGATCCGGCCCATGACGACGTCCGCGTCGGTGACGGTCGGCCTGGTGCCGCCGCGCCCGTAGCAGGCTGGCCCGGGCTCGGAGGCGGCGCTCTCCGGCCCGACCGCGATGCGGCCGAGCAGGTCGACCTTGGCGATGGAGCCGCCGCCGGCGCCGATCTCGACCATCTCGATGACGGGGATGCGCAGCGGCAGGCCCGAGCCCTTGAGGAACCGCGCCGCGCGGTCGACCTCGAAGCTGCGCGAGCTCTGCGGCTGGCCGTCCTCGATCAGGCAGATCTTTGCGGTCGTGCCGCCCATGTCGAAGGAGACGACCTTGTCCTCGCCGGCCTGCATCGCGAGCCAGGAGGCGAGGATGGCGCCGCCGGCCGGGCCGCTCTCGACCAGCCGGATCGGGAAGCGCGCGGCCGCGTCCAGCGTGGTCAGCCCGCCGCCCGAGGTCATCAGGTAGACCGGGCCGCGGAACCCGTCTTCCTCCAGCATCTTCTCGAGGCGCTTGAGGTAGCGGGCCATCAGCGGCTGCACGTAGGCGTTCGCGATGGTCGTCGAGGTGCGGTCGTATTCGCGGATCTCCGGGCAGACCTCGCTCGACAGCGAGATCGCGGTGCCGGGCATCTCCTGCGCGAGGATCTCGCGCACCCGCTCCTCGTGTGCCGGCATGGCGTAGGAATGCAGGAAGGCGACGGCGATGGCGCCGATGCCCTCGCGGCGCAGCGCCGGGGCGAGCGCGCGCACCGCGTCCTCGTCGAGCGCGCGGCGAACGCCGCCGGCGGCGTCGACGCGCTCCGGCACGGTGAAGCGCAGGTGGCGCGGCACGAGCGGCTCGGGCTTTTC
>VGDA01000129.1 GCA_016869915.1 Alphaproteobacteria bacterium | reverse complement strand
CGACCTTACGGGGGCCGCCGATCCGGTTTCGTACGGCGATGAAATTCTCGACCGACGCAAGGCGTTCAAGTTCGAGCAAATCGAGCGCGGGTGGCCGTCCGACGGCGGCGAGAAACGCGGCGGCGATTTCGGCGCCGGGCAAGGCGGACATGCCCGCACCGCGCGCGACCAGCCCGCGGGCCAGCGCCGAGCCGATCTCGTACGCGGTGCGAAAATCGATGCCTTCCAGCCGCACCAGGCCGTCGGAGAGTTCGGTCATCGTCGCGCACGACGCGTCGATGTTGCGCGAAACGCGCGCGCCATCGATCCGCAACCGTCGAGGAACGCACCCAGCAAGGGCAGGACGCAATCGGTTATGTCGAACGCAGCGAGCCCCGCCGCCTGGGTGGGGCCTTCGGCGTCACCCATGTCGGCGAAGGGCGTATTGCGCAGCGGCACCGGGCGAGGCCTTCTTCCGTGGCATCCTATGCAATGTGCTCGTGTGCCTCGCCGTCTGGCTGTCCTTCGCGACCACCGACGTCGCGGGCCGGATACTGGCGATCGTCTTCCCGGTCGCCGCCTTCGTGGCGCTGGGCTTCGAGCATTCCGTCGCCAACATGTACATCCTGCCCGCGGGCGATCTCGCCGCCGGCCGGCCCATCGATCTCGCGGCGCTGACCACGAATCTCCTGCCGGTGACGCTGGGCAACATCGTGGGCGGCGGCATGCTGGTGGCCCTCGTCTACCGACTTGCCTACCCGCCCGAGGCCTGATCGCGCGCAGTCGCGAGCAGGGCGCGACGGGCCCCGAGTGGTCGGCCCGCCGGCGGCGCGGCACAGTTGACGGCGAAGGGCGCCATGCCGTCTCATGCTCGCACCTCGGCGCGTCGGGACGTGCCGCATTTTCGGGAGGAAAATCGATGTTCAAACTGAAACTGGCCTCCTGCGCCGCCGCCCTGGCGCTCGCCTTCGGCCTCGTCACGTCGAGCGACGCGAGCGCTCAGCACAAGTGGAAGGCGCAGAGCCTGTACGGGCCGAACACCGTCGTGTTCAAGGACTTCCAGAAATTCTCGGCGCGCGTGAAGGAGATCACCAGGGGAGCCGTGGACATCGAGTGCCTGCCGGTCGCGACGATCGTACCGCAGGCCGAGGCGCTCGACGCTGTGCGCGCCGGCCTGCTCGATGCCGCGTCCGGGACCATGGCCTACCAGGGCGGCAAGGAGCCCGCGGCCGCGTTCTGGGATCTGACCGCCGGCTACGACAACCCGCTCCACCTGCTCATGTGGTACCGCATGGGCGGCGGCATGGAGATCATGAACAAGATCGCCGCGCGCTGGGATTCGGTCTTCATCGGACCGGTCATCCTCGGGCTCGAGTCGATCCCCTCCAAGAAGCCGATCCGCAACGTCGCCGACTTCAAGGGCGTCAAGATGCGCTCGCCGGACGGCATCCCGGCCGAGATCTTCGCCAAGCTCGGCGCCGCGGTCTCGGTCATGCCCGGCACCGAGGTCTACACCGCCCTCGACACCGGCAAGATCGACGCCACCGACTGGGGCACGCTCTCGGTCAACGACGAGGCCGGCTACAACCGGATCGCGCCCTTCGCGATCTATCCCGGCATCCACTCGATGAACTCCACCGATTTCGTGGTGCGTCGCTCGAAGTGGAATGCCCTATCGGCCGATCAGAAATCCGCCGTCTACGCCGCGCTCGAGGAGTGGAACATCGCCACGCTGATGAGCCAGGAGATGGAGGACCGCAAGGCCGCCGCCAAGCGCGATCCCTCGACCCTGATCACCTGGGGCGAGGCCGAGAAGGCCGAGTTTCGCAAGATCGCGCAGACGGTCTGGGAGTCGTGGTCCAAGAAGAGCCCGCTCGCCAAGGAGATCTACGACAGCCAGGTCGCCTTCCTGAAGTCGATGGGCAAGCTCTGAGCCCGGACTTCGCGCAACGAGTCGGGCGCGGTTTGCCGCGCCCGACTTTTCTTTGCCCGGCCGCGAGGCCGGACGCCCCGAGCCAGCGGGACACCGGAACATGACCGAAGCCAACGCCGCGCGGAGCTATCCGCCGCAGAACATCGTCGACATGCTCGTCATCCTCGTCGGCAAGGTGCTGAGCTTCGGCTACCTGCTGTCAATCATCGTCACGATCTTCGACGTCGGCAGCGACATCTTGGCGACACCCACGATCTGGGTCTACGACGTGGTCACGACCGCTATCGCGGTCGCCTTCGTGTTCGGCGGGTCCTGGGCGCTCCAGCGGCGCGAGCACATCCAGATCACAGCGCTCTACGACCGCTACCCGAACCAGGCGAAGCTGATCTGCGACGCGATCGGCTATGCCGGAACGCTGATCTACTTCCTCGTCTTCGCGTGGTTCAGCTATCGCCTCGCGCGCGACGCCGTGTTCGACAACGGCGTGTTCAAGCTCGAGGTCGGCGGCTCGGCCTGGGCCGCGCCGACGCCCGCGATCGTCAAGGTCTCGATGTTCCTCGGCACCCTGCTGATCGTGTTCCAGGGCATCTCCAACATGCGCCAGGTGCTGCGCGAGCTCGGGCGCGTGCCGCTCGTCGTCTGGGCGAGCTTCGCCGTCGCGGCGCTGATGGCCCTCTACCTCGTCGTGATGATCCCGTCGGACGGCGCCTATGGCTGGTTCCAGCCGATGTCCTGGCTGACCGGCGGCTGGAACCCGGGGATCCAGACGATCTCCTTCCTGATGCTCGGCTCCTTCGTCTTCTTCATCATCGTCCTGGGCATGCCGATCGGCTTCGCCACCGGGCTGATCGCGGTCATCTTCTGCGTGCTGTTCCGCGACGTGGACGCGCTGTCGATCATCACCTTCCGCACCTACGGTTTCGTCAACAGCTACGCCCTGCTGTCCGTGCCGATGTTCCTGCTGATGGCGGCGGTGATGGACAAGTCGGGCGTCGCGCACGACCTCTACGACGCGCTGAAGACCTGGGCCGGCCGCCTGCCGGGCGGCGTGGCCGTCATGACCCTCGTCGCGGCGGCGATCATGGCCGCGATGACCGGCATCATCGGCGGCGAGATCATACTGCTCGGCCTCGTGGCGCTGCCGCAGATGCTGCGCCTCGGCTACGATTCCAAGCTCGCGATCGGCGTCGTCTGCGCCGGCGGCTCGCTCGGCGTGATGATCCCGCCAAGCCTGGTCCTGGTCTTCTACGGCCTCACCACCTCGACCTCGATCGGCGACCTGTTCCTGGCGTCGACGATCCCCGGCCTGATGCTGGCGGGCCTCTACATGGTCTACGTCCTGGTGCGCTGCGCGATCAATCCGTCGCTGGGTCCGCCGGCGCCGCGCGAGATCACCGACATCCCGCTGACGCAGAAGCTCGCGGCGATGAAGAAGGTGATCCTGCCGCTCTTCATCATCGCCTCGGTGCTCGGCAGCATCTATGGCGGCATCGCCTCGGTCAGCGAGGCGGCGGCGCTCGGCGTCGTCGGCGTCATCGTCTCCGCCTGGATCCGTGGAACCCTCAACTGGGCGATGTTCCGTGACTCGATGTTCACGACGATGTCGACCTGCGGCCTGCTGATCTGGCTGACCATCGGCGCCAACGCGATGGTCGGCGTCTACAACCTGCTGGGCGGCATCACCTATCTCCGGGGCGTGATGACCGGCCTGCCGCTCGACCCGATCGGCGTCATCCTGGTCATGATGGCGATCCTGCTCGTGCTCGGCTGCTTCATGGACTGGTTCAGCATCATGCTGCTGACCATGCCGATCTTCGCGCCGACCGTGACCGCGCTGGGCTACGACCTGATCTGGTTCGGCGTGCTGTTCAACATGAACATGCAGGTGGGCTATCTCTCGCCGCCCTTCGGCCAGGCCGCCTTCTATCTCAAATCGGTGGCGCCGCCGGACATAACACTCGACCACATCTTCAGGTCGATGCTGCCCTTCATCGGTCTGCAGGTCATCGGGGTCGCGATCGTGCTGTTCTTCCCCGAAGTCGCGCTCTGGCTGCCCAACCTGCTCAAGTAGGAGGCGCTGCGGCCGCGCAAAGAAACGGGGCCGGAGCATGCGCTCCGGCCCCGTCGGGCCTTCCCCTTCGGGCGCGGCCTCAGCGCATGGTCGGCATCACGAACTCGGCGCCCGAGCGGATGCCCGTCGGCCAGCGCGCCGTCGTGGTCTTGATCTTGGTGTAGAAGCCGACAGCTTCGGGGCCGTAGCTGTTGCGATCGCCGAAGATCGAGCGCTTCCAGCCGCCGAAGGAATGGAAGGCGAGCGGCACGGGGATCGGCACGTTGACGCCGATCATCCCGGCCTTCGCCTCCGCCGAGAAGGCGCGCGCCGCGTCGCCGTCGCGCGTGAAGATCGCGGCGCCGTTGCCGTATTCGTGGTCGTTCACGAGCCTGACCGCGCTGTCGTAGTCGGGCACGCGCACCACCGACAGCACCGGCCCGAAGATCTCCTCCTTGTAGATCCGCATGCCGGGCCCGACGTCGTCGAACAGGCAGCCGCCCATGTAGTAGCCGTCCTCGTAGCCCTGCAGCCTGAGGCCGCGGCCATCGACGACGAGCTTCGCGCCCTCGGCGACGCCGATGTCGACATAGGACTTCACCTTGGCGAGGTGCTCCCTGGTGACCAGGGGCCCCATCTCGCTCTGCGGGTCCATGCCCGGTCCCACCTTGAGCGCGGCAACGCGCGGCGCGAGCTTGCCCACCAGCCGGTCGGCGACGTTGCCGACCGCGACCGCGACCGAGATCGCCATGCAGCGCTCGCCCGCCGCGCCGTAGCCCGCGCCCATCAGCGCGTCGACGGTCTGGTCGAGGTCGGCGTCGGGCATCACGACCATGTGGTTCTTCGCGCCGCAAAGGGCCTGGACGCGCTTCGCGTGCGCGCAGCCGGTCCGGTAGATGTACTCGCCAACCGCAGTCGAGCCGACGAAGCTGATCGCCGAGATGCCGGGATGGGCGAGCAGCGCGTCGACGGCCTCCTTGTCGCCATTGACGACGTTGAGGACGCCGGCGGGCACGCCCGCCTCCATCAGCAGCTCCGCCACGCGCAGCGACGAGGTGGGGTCCTTCTCCGACGGCTTCCAGATGAAGGCGTTGCCGCAGGCCAGCGCCATCGGCGCCATCCACATGCCGACCATCACCGGGAAGTTGAAGGGCGTGATGCCCGCGACGACGCCGAGTGGGTGGCGCGCCGACCAGGTGTCGATGCCACGCCCCACGTCGGGAGTCATGTCGCCGCGCAGCAGGTAGGGGATGCCGCAGGCGAACTCCACGACCTCCATGCCGCGGATCACCTCGCCCTTGGCGTCCTCGTGCGTCTTGCCGTGCTCGAGCGTGATCAGCCGCGCGATGTCGTCGCGATGCCGCTCCAGGAGTTCCTTGAACTTGAACATCGCGCGCGCGCGCATCAGCGGCGGCGTCGCCGCCCAGCCGGCCTGCGCCGTGGCCGCGACGCGCACCGCCTCGTCGACCTCGGCCGCGGAAGCCAGCGCGACGGTCCCGGTCTGCTCGCCGGTCGCTGGGTTGAAGACGGGGGCGCCGCGCCCCGAGGCGCCGGCGACACGCTTGCCGCCGATGAGATGGCCGATCGCGTCCATGGAAGCTCCTCCGCTGGAAAGGCCGCGCAGTCTAGGCGCGCGGCCGCGCGAGGCAAGCGGGTGGCGTCCGGCCGCGCGCCATGCATGATGCCGCCCGCATGCAGCCATCCCAAGCGCAGGTAGAGGCCTTCGGGCGCGACGGCGTCGTCCACCTGCCCGGCCTCGTCGCGCCGGCGATGCTCGAGCGCCTGCGCGCCGCCGTCGATCGCGCTATGGCGGCGCCCGGCGAGATGGCGCTCGACTTCAACGACCGCGGCTCGCCGGGACGGTTCTTCGGCGACATGTTCATGTGGCGCGTCGACCCGGATTTCCGCGCCGCGTTCTTCGAGACCGACGCGGCCGCGGCCGCTGGCATCCTGATGCGCGCCGCGCGCATCCACCTCTTCTACGACCAGGTCTTCGCGAAGGAGCCGGGGACGCCGGCGCGCACGCCCTGGCACCAGGACTCGCCCTACTGGCCGGTGACCGGCGAGATGCTGGCGACCGCCTACCTGGCCCTCGACCCGATCGACCAGGGCAACGGCGCGGTCGAGTACGTCGCCGGCTCGCATCGCTGGGGCGGCGACTTCGCGCCGGCGCCCTTCCGCGAGGGCGGCCAGGGCGCGCGGCGCTACGCGAAGTCGCCGCTGCCTCCCCTGCCCGACATCGAGGCGATGCGGGGCACGCTCGAGCTGCGCCGCTTCGACCTCGAGCCGGGGGACGCCGTCGTCTTCCATGGCCGCATCGTCCATGGCGCGGGCGGCAACCCGAGCGCGCGACGCCGGCGCACGGTGGCGCTGCGCCTCGCCGGCGACGACGTGCGATGGCGCCCGCATTCCGGCACGTTCAGGCCGCTCGCGCGCGCCGGCCTCGCGCCGGGCGCGGAACTGTCCGGGCCGCTCTTCCCCGTGCTCTGGCGGGCGGGCGATCAGGCCTCGTAGCCGAAGGGATCGTCGACGGAATGCGCGGGGCGCGTGAACCAGCGCGGCCCGTCCGCGGCCATGTGGAAATGGTCCTCGAGCCGCACGCCGAACTCGCCGTAGATGCAGATCATCGGCTCGTTCGAGAACGTCATGCCCGGCGCGAGCACCGTGCGGTCGCCCTTCACGAGATAGGGCACCTCGTGGACCTCGAGCCCGATGCCGTGGCCCGTGCGATGCGGCAGGCCCGGCACGGCGTAGCCGGGCCCGAAGCCGGCGGCCTCGATGACGCGGCGCGCAGCGGCATCGACGTCCTCGCAGCGCGCGCCGATGCGCGCCGCGGCAAAGGCGGCGGCCTGCGCCTCCTTCTCCAGGTTCCAGACCTGGCGCTGGCGCGCGCCGGGCTCGCCGAAGACGTAGGAGCGCGTGATGTCGGAGAGGTAGCCGTCGACCGGCGCGCCGACGTCGATCAGCACCATGTCGCCGTCGCGCAGCACCTGCGGGTAGGGCACGCCGTGCGGATAGGCCGTCGCCTCGCCGAAAAGCACGATGTTGAAGGCGGGCGCGCCCTCGGCGCCGAGCCGCTTGTGCGCCTCGACGAGGAAGGCCTGGACCTCGGTGGTCGTGATGCCCTCGCGCAGGATGCGGGCCACCGCCTTGTGCGCGCGCAGCGTGATGTCCTTGGCCGACTGCATCAGCGCGATCTCGGCAGCGGACTTGCGCGACCGGCACGCGCCGGTGATGGCCGCGCCGTTGACCCAGTCGTAGGAGTTCGACGCGCGGCGCAGGCCGTCGAAGGCCGCGAACTGCGTCGCCTCGTCCAGGGCCACGGTGCCGCGCTCGACGCCCATGGCGCGCAGCGTGTCGGTGACGAGCGCCGTCGGGTCCTCGTGCTCCTCCCAGGTGACGACGCGGTCGCCCAGGGTGATCATGGTCCGCAGCTTCTCTTCCTCGAAGGCGGGGCAGAGATAGGCAAGCTCGCCGCGCGCCGGCAGCACCGCGCCATGCAGCCGCTCGGAGCGCCGCAGCCTCAGGCCGGTGAAGTAGGTGAGGCTCGCAGAGACGTCGAGCCAGAGCGCGTCGATGCCGGCCTCGCGCATCAGCGCCTGCGCGCGCTCGATGCGCGCGGCGCGCTCCGCGTCGCCGATCGGCGGCGCCGCGCCGCGCATGGGGGAAAGCAAGGCGAGTTCGGCCTCCGCCGACGAGCCGCCGACACCGATCGTCATGGATTCAGGGCCTCCGGGCCGTTGCGATCCGCATGCGCGTACCCGGCCCCGATCACGCCCGCAGGATCTTGCCGGGGTTCATGATGCCGTCGGGGTCGATCGACTTCTTCACGGCGCGCATCACGGACAGCACGTCGCCGCCATGCTCGGCCGTCAGGAAGTCGATCTTGCCGTAGCCGACGCCGTGCTCGCCCGTGCAGGTGCCATCCATCGACAGCGCGCGCGCCACGAGCCTGTCGTTGAGGCGGTTCGCCTCGGCGATCTCGCGCGGGTCCTTCGGGTCGAGGATGATCGTCAGGTGGAAGTTGCCGTCGCCGACATGGCCGACGATCGGCGCCATCAGGAACGACGCCTTCACGTCCTCCTGCGTGCCGACGATGCAGTCCGCGAGGCGGGAGATCGGCACGCAGACGTCCGTCGCCCAGAGCTGCGCGCCGGGGCGCAGCGCCTTGCCGGCGTAAGCGGCGTCGTGCCGCGCCTGCCAGAGCTTCCTGCGCTCCTCCGGGGAGGTGGTCCAGCGGAAGCCTTCGCCCCCGTGCTCCGCGGCGATGGCCTGCACCATCTCGGCCTGCTCGGCGACCGAGGCGTCGGTGCCGTGGAACTCGAGCCACAGCGTCGGCGCCTCCGCGAGGCCGAGCCTGGCGTAGAGGTTGAAGGCCTTCATCTGCAATTCGTCGGCGAGCTCCATCCGCGCGACCGGGATCCCGGACTGGATCGTCTGGATGACCGTGTCGACGGCCGCCTTCACGCTAGGGAACGAGCACATCGCCGAGCTGATCGCGGCGGGGATGCCGTAGAGCCGCAGCGTCACCTCGGTGATGACGCCGAGCGTGCCCTCGGAGCCGACGAACAGCCGCGTAAGGTCGTAGCTG
>VGDA01000128.1 GCA_016869915.1 Alphaproteobacteria bacterium | reverse complement strand
ATTGCAGGGGCCGTTTCGTCCCAAGAGGGTCGCTGATCGCGGGTCGGGGAGACCCCCGGTCTCGACGGGCGCGGGGTATAGGCCTCCGCTCCGGGGAAGTCAATTTGCCGGGTTCGCGTTGCGTTCCGCGCCTAGAGGCCGAGCGCCTTCTCCCGCCGGCGCTGCACCGAGGACGGTATGTGGAGGGCTTCGCGGTACTTGGCGACCGTGCGCCGGGCGATGTCGATGCCCTCGGCCTTGAGGATGTCCACGAGCGCGTCGTCGGACAGGACCCTAGCGGCCGTCTCGGCGTCGACCAGCGAGCGGATGCGATGGCGGACCGCCTCGGCGGAGTGGCCCTCCCCGCCGGCCGTGTCGGAGATCGAGGAGGTGAAGAAGTACTTGAGCTCGAAGACGCCATGCGGCGAGGCGAGGAACTTGCTGGTCGTCACGCGGCTCACCGTCGATTCGTGCATCTCGATGGCCGTCGCGATGTCGCGCAGGACCAGCGGGCGCATGAACTGGACGCCGTGGGCGAAGAATGCGTCCTGCTGGCGCACGATCTCGCTCGACACCTTCAGGATCGTCTGGGCGCGCTGGTGGAGCGACTTCACGAGCCAGTTCGCGGATTGCAGCTGGTCGGCGAGGAACTCCTTCTCCCCGCGGTCGCGCAGCCTGCCGTTCACACGCGCGTGGTAGCGCAGGTTCACGAGCACGCGCGGCAGCGTGTCCTGGTTGAGCTCGACGATCCAGCCGCCGCCGGAGGCCGGACGCATCAGCACGTCGGGGACGATCGGCTGCGCGGGCGCGCCGTCGAAGGCCTGGCCGGGCTTGGGGTCGAGCGCCTTGATCTCCGCGACCATCTCGGCGAGGTCGGCGGCGTCGACGCCGCAGGCCTTGAGCAGCGCCGGGATGTCGCGCCGGGCGAGCAGCGGCAGGTTGTCGAGCAGCGCCTCCATCGCCGGGTCCAGCCGGTCGCGCTCGCGCAGCTGCAGGGCGAGGCACTCGCGCAGCGAGCGCGCGCAGATGCCAGGCGGGTCGAAGCGCTGCAGCCGCGCGACGACGCGCTCGATGCGCTCGACCGGGCAGCGCAGCGCCGCCGCGACCTGAGCGGCGTCGGCCTGCAGGTAGCCGGACTCGTCGACCTGGTTGACCAGCTGCTCCGCGACGAGGCGGTCGACGGGGTCGCGTATCTCGACGGCGACCTGCTCGAGCAGGTGCTCGCGCAGCGTCTTGGCGCGTGTGAGCATGTTCTCGATCGCGAAGTCGCCGTCGTCGAAGTCCGTGCCGCCGCCGGAACCGCTGCCCATGCGCACGCCGGGGCCGTCCCAGCTGCCCCTGTCGGGGGAGTCGCCGGGCCCCTCGTCGAAGCTGTTGGAGAAATCCGCGTCGAGCGGGGCCTCGTCGCGCGGCGCGGCGTCGGCACCCGCGGCCGTGGCGCCGCCGCCGGCGATCGGGTCGAGGATCGGCGCGGCCTCGCGCTGGTCGGCGGCGCGCTCGACGGGCTCGGCGGGGCCATCGGGGTCATCGCGCTCGAGCAGCGGGTTGCGCTCGAGCTCCGTCTCGACGAAGGCGACCAGCTCGGCGTTGGAGAGCTGCAGCAGCTTGATCGCCTGCTGCAGCTGCGGCGTCATCACCAGCGCCTGCGACTGGCGCATGTCGAGGCGCGGCCCGACGGTCCTGCCTGCTGGGGGCGGCATGGCGGTCAGCGCGCGCCCGCGCTCAAAGCGAGAAGCGCTCCCCGAGATAGACGCGGCGGACATTCGCGTCGCCGACGATCTCCTCCGGGGAGCCCTCCATCAGGACCTTGCCGTCGTGCAGGATGTAGGCGCGGTCGACGATGTCGAGCGTCTCGCGCACGTTGTGGTCCGTGATCAGCACGCCGATCCCGCGGTCCTTGAGGTGCTTGACGAGGTCGCGGATGTCGCCGAGCGCGATCGGGTCGATGCCGGCGAGCGGCTCGTCGAGCAGCATGAAGCTCGGCTGCGAGGCGAGCGCGCGGGCGATCTCGGTCCGCCGGCGCTCGCCGCCCGACAGCGCCAGCGCCGGCGTGCGGCGCAGGTGCGAGATCGAGAACTCGGCCAGCAGGTCCTCGAGCATGGCCTCGGCGCGGTCGCGGTCCTTCTCGACCACCTCGATGACCGAGCGGATGTTCTGCTCGACCGTGAGGCCGCGGAAGATCGACGCCTCCTGCGGCAGGTAGCCGATGCCCAGCCGCGCGCGCCGGTACATCGGCAGGCCGGTGACGTCGACGCCGTCGAGGCTGATCGTGCCGTAGTCGGGCGTGAGCAGGCCCGTGATCATGTAGAAGCAGGTCGTCTTGCCGGCGCCGTTGGGCCCGAGCAGGCCCACCGCCTCGCCGCGCTGGACGCGCAGGCTGGCCTCGCGCACGACCGGGCGCTTCTTGAACTGCTTGCCGAGCTTGGTCGCGACGAGGCCGCGATTGTCGGCGACCAGCGTCGGTCCCGCGGCGGAGGCGGCTTGCGGGGTCTGGCTCGTGCTCATCGTCTCTGCGTCCCTTCGCCCTGCCGGTCCGGCACGAAAAGCCCGCGCACGCAGGACGAGCCGGTGCCCGGCCTGCAGCCCAGCTTGTAGAGTCCGTTGTTGAGGTTCAGCTCGAGGAAGTCGCCATTCGCCTGGCTCGAGCCGCGCGTGAGCTTCACCGCGCCCGTCAGCAGGGCGAGGCCGGTCTTCGCGTTGTAGACGCCCTTCTCGCCCTGGGCGATCTCGCCCGGCGTGGTGACGATCACGTTGCCGAATGCCTCGACGCGGTCGAGGCGCTGGCCCGAGCCGGGTTCGCCGGGCAGCGCGGCGGCGCCCGGCTGGCGCTGCTGCTGCGGCGCGGGCCGCGCCTGGCCCTGCGCGGGCGCGTCCTCGAAATAGGCGGCGAGCGTGTCGCCGGCGATGCGCCGTCCGTCGCGGCTCGCCACCAGCGCGTCGCCGCGCGCGACGGCCATGCGCTTCAGCTCCCAGTACTCGATGCTCTCGCGCGCCGTGATCTCCTGCTCCGGCGTGACGATGCGCATCGACCGGCCGGTCAGCACGACGATGCCGCTCGAGACGTCGTAGACGCCGTTGTCGGCGAAGGCGCGCTGCGTGGCCGTGGTCAGGCGCACCGATCCGGTCGCGGTGTAGCGGTAGATCTCGGTGCCGCCGCCCTCCGGCTGGCGGTAGAAGGCGGTCAGCGTCTCCGCCTCGATCGTCTTTTCGCCCTGCGTCACGCGCGCCGCGCCGCGCGCGATGTAGCGCATGTTCTCGCGGTCCCACTCGATGCCGTCGCGCGCGACGATCTCGATCGGCGGGCCGCCGCCCGGCAGCGGCGACTGGGCGCCCGCCGGCGCCTGCGCCAGCGCCGCGACCAGCGCCGCGCCGAGGAGGAGGGCGCGCGCCTTCATCGCGGCACGATGCCCGGCCGCGACTGGCCGGGCTCCTGCGGGAAGAAGACGATGCGCGATTCGCCGAGCAGCAGGATGCGCGCGCCCTTCGCCTCGAGGCGGAAGCCCTCGCCATGCAGCTCGGTGTCGGGCCCCTGGCCATGCACGGGGGCGTCGCCCTCGGCGTCGCCGGGGGAGAGGAAGACCCGCGCGCGCGCCGTGCGCAGCTGGTAGCCGCGGTCGTGGAACACCGACACGTCGCCCGCGAGGTCCAGGGTCTCCGCGGCCTTGTCGTAGACGCCCTGCCGTGCCTCGATCGCGATCCACGATCCGGCGGAGAGCAGGATGTCGCCCTTGGGGTCCTCGAGCTCGGTGAGCGGGCTGCCGCTGGCGCCCTGCGTCGCGAGCCGCGCGGTCACCGTGAAGGGCTGGTTCTGCGCGTCGATGCCGACGTAGCGCGGCGCCTCCATCTTGAGGTTCTCGAGGTCCTCGGGCTTCACCACGACCTTCGGGATGGCGAAGCGCTGGTCGTCGGGGCTGAGGCGCGACCACATCAGCACGAGCATGACCAGCGCCACCGCGGCCGCCGGCAGCAGGATCTTGAGCGAGACGACGACCTGGCTGCGCAGCGCGCTGTGGCGCGGGGCGATGCGCGGCACGACGCTGCGCAGGCGGCCGCCGCTGCGCGCCGCCGCGGCGGCCTGTGGCGGCTCCTTCGCGGGCGCGGCGGTCCCGGCGCTCATGCGACGCCCGCGCGCAGGAGGTCGTGCATGCGCACCATGCCCACCGGCCGGTCGCCCTCGACGACGACGAGCTGCGTCACCTTGCGGTCGTTCATCAGGCCGATCGCCTCCGCGGCGAGCGCGGCCGGGCGGATGGTCTTCGGCGCCTGGTTCATGACCTGCTCGACATGCCGGTCGAGGAGATGGGGGCTCATGTGCCGGCGCAGGTCGCCGTCGGTGACGATGCCGCACAGGAGCCCGTCGCGATCGACGACGACGACGCAGCCGAATCCACGCGCGGTCATCACGATCAGCGCGTCGCCCATGCGCGTGCCCGTCGCGACGACGGGCATGTCGGCGGCGCCGTGCATCAGGTCCCCGACGCGCTGCAGCTGCTTGCCGAGCTTGCCGCCGGGATGGAAGACGCGGAACTGCTCGGCCGTGAAGCCCTTGCGCCCGAGCAGCGCGACCGCGAGCGCGTCGCCCAGCGCCAGCATCGCGGTCGTCGAGGTCGTGGGCGCGAGGCCCATCGGGCAGGCCTCGGGCATGCCGGGCAGGATCAGCGCGACGTCGGCGGCCTGCGCGAGGGTCGAGCCCGGGCGCGACGTGATGGCGACCAGCGGGATCGCGAAGCGCCGAGAATGGGCGAGGAGGTCGGCGAGCTCTGGCGTCTCGCCCGAATTGGACAGCGCGAGGATCGCGTCGCCCCCGGCGATCATGCCGAGGTCGCCGTGGCTCGCCTCGCCGGGATGGACGTACTGGGCGGGCGTGCCGGTCGAGGCGAGGGTCGCGGCGATCTTGCGCCCGACGAGGCCGGACTTGCCCATGCCCGAGACGATCACGCGCCCGGTGGTCGCGGCGAGCAGGTCGAGGGCGCGCGTGAAGCTGGCGTCGAGCATGCGGCCGAGCTGCGCGAGCGCCTCGGCCTCGAGCGCGAGCACGCGCCGTCCAGCTTCGAGGTCGGCAGCCGAGGCGCCGGCCGTCGCGGCCTCCGCGGTCCCGGCCGTCATCGCGTGGCCCCCGGGGACCTGGCCGGCTGCGCGGGCACGGGGTATGCGAGTCGCTCGATCATGGCGGCAAACTGGCCCCGGCGTTGCTTGAAAGCAAGAACTATGCCGATGGTCGATTAAAGATCGTTGAAGCCCGGCGTCCAATGCGGGGCGTCAATGGGCGAAGATGTCGGTCTCCGCCCAGCCCATGAGGTCGAGCCGTGCGCGCACGGGAAGGCAGGCGAACAGGTCCTGCGCGAGGCCAGCGCGGCCTTCGCGCGCCAGCATCGCGTCGAGCCGCTGCCTGATCGCGTGGAGGTGGATGACGTCGGCGGCCGCGTACTTCATCTGAGCCGGGCTGAGCTCCGCCGCGCCCCAGTCGGAGGATTGCTGCTCCTTGCTGAGCTCGACGCCGATCAGGTCGCGCGCGAGGTCCTTGAGCCCGTGCCGGTCGGTGAAGGTCCGGACGAGGCGGGAGGCGATCTTGGTGCAATAGACGGGGCCGGGCATGACGCCGAGGTTGTGCGAGATGGCGGCGAGGTCGAAGCGCGCGAAGTGGAAGATCTTGAGCACCTTCGGCTCGCCGAGCAGCGCGCCGAGCCGCGGCGCGGCATAGGGGCCGCGCGCGAAGCGCACCAGATGGACATGGCCGTCGGCGCCGCAGAGCTGCACGAGGCAGAGCCGGTCGCGCATCGGGTTGAGCCCCATCGTCTCGGTGTCGATGGCGATCGAGGCCCCGAAGTCGAGGCCGGCAGGCAGGTCGCCCTCGTGCAGTTCGATGGACATCGTTCCTCGACGCGAGAAGGTCCCCCGGCGGGAGGCGCATGCGCCCGGCGGTGGATGGTGCGCGGCGGGCGCGCCGGCGATCCCTCGCGGGATCGTCGGCGCCCCGTCGCTACGCGGCTGGTGCCCGAGAGAAGACTCGAACTTCCACGACCTTGCGGCCACTAGAACCTGAATCTAGCGCGTCTACCAATTCCGCCACCCGGGCCCGCGCTCGCCCGCGGCGGCCTCTCGGCCCCCGGAGCGGGGCGTTCAGTAGCCAAGCGGCGCGGGCGCGTCAATGCAATGTCGCGCCAGCGTCGTCGATTCCGGGCCGCGCCGGCCGTCCTTGACCGTCCACGGGAGGGGGCTATAAGCGGCGGCATCGAGTTCGAGGGGAGTGCCCGATGCGGAATGCAGCGCGCCGAGTGACCGTCTTCGGCGGTTCGGGGTTCGTCGGCCGCCATGTCGTCCGGCGCCTCGCCGCGCGCGGCGACGTCGTGCGGGTCGCCGTGCGCGATCCCGTCGCGGCTGCCTTCCTCAAGCCCATGGGCAATGTCGGCCAGGTCGTGCCGATGCGGGTCGACATCGCCGACGCGGGCGCGGTCGCCGAGGCGCTGCGCGGCGCGGATGCCGCCATCAACCTGGTCGGCATCCTGCGCGAGACAGGCCGCCAGCGCTTCGACGCGGTGCAGGGCGAGGGCGCCGAGCGCCTCGCCGCCGCCGCGCGCGACGCCGGGGTCGCGCGCTTCGTGCAGGTCTCCGCGATCGGCGCCGACGCGGCGTCCGATTCCGCCTATGGGCGCAGCAAGGCCGCGGGCGAGGCCGGCGTGCGACGGCATTATCCCGACGCGCCGATCCTGCGCCCCTCCGTCGTGTTCGGCCCCGAAGACGACTTCTTCAACCGCTTCGCCCAGCTCGCCCAGCTCGCGCCGGCGGTGCCGCTGGTCGGCGGCGGGCACACGCGCTTCCAGCCCGTCTACGTGGGCGACGTCGCGGATGCCGTGCTGCGCGCGCTCGATTCGCCCGCGGCGTCGGGTCGCATCTACGAGCTTGGCGGGCCGCGCACGATGACCTTCCGCGAGGTGATCGAGTTCGTGCTCGCGCAGACCGGCCGCCGGCCCGCGCTCGTGAACCTGCCCTTCGGCGTCGCGTCGATGCTGGCCGCCATCATGGAGAAGCTGCCCGCGCCGCAGCTGACCCGCGACCAGGTCCGGCTGCTGCGCCGCGACAACGTCGCGGCGCAAGGCGCGCCCGGCCTGCGCGAGCTCGGCATCGAGCCGACGCCCGTCGAGGCCGTGGTCCCCGCCTACCTGGAGATCTACCGCCGCGGCGGCCGCTACGCCGCCGGCCGCGCGGCCTGACCGGGGACGAGGCGATGGCGCCCCCCCTCGTCGTCGCCGCGCGCAAGCCCAGGCGCAGCCTGCTCTTCGTGCCGGGGCTGCGCCCCGAGCTGGTCGCCAAGGCCGATGCCGCCGGGCCGGACCTCGTGTGCATCGACCTCGAGGATGCCGTCGCGCCGGACCGCAAGGCCGAGGCGCGCGCGGCCACCTTCGCGGCGCTGGCCGCAGGCCCCGCGATGCGCGCCGAGCTGCTGGTGCGCATCAACGGCCTATCGACCCCTGCCGGGCTCGAGGACCTGCTCGCGCTGCTGCGCGCGCCGTCGCCGCCGGCGGGCATCATGGTGCCCAAGACGCGCGCCGCCGCGGAGATCCGCGTCCTCGACGACCTCGTCTCCGCCTCGCCGGCGCTCGAGCGCCTCGGGCTCCACGTGATCATCGAGGCCAATGACGGCCTCGCCGATGCGCAGGCGATCGCGCGCGCGAGCCGGCGCGTCGCCTCGCTGCTGTTCGGCGCGGTCGACATGTCGGCGGAGCTCCGCTGCGCCAACGCCTGGGAGCCGCTGCTCTATGCGCGCGCGCGCGTCGTGCACGCCGCCGCCTCGGCCGGCATCGACGTGCTCGACGTGCCCTTCCTCGACCTCGCCGACGAGGCCGGCCTCGCGCGCGAGGCCGCGGCCGCGGCGGCGATGGGCTTCGGCGGCAAGGCCGCGATCCATCCGCGCCAGCTCGCCGCGATCCACGACGCCTTCACGCCGTCGGCGGAGCAGGTCGAGCGCGCGCGGCGCATCGTCGCGGCCTACGAGGCGTCGGAGTCGGGCCTCGTCGTGCTCGATGGCCGCCTCGTCGAGCTTCCCGTCGTGCGCGCGATGTACAGGCTGCTCGCCTCGGCCGCATGAATGCCCGGCGTCGGCGCGCCGCGGTTGACATCGATTCCGCGTTGCACCATGTTCCGCGCCACAGAGGTCTCGCGATTGCGCAAGACCGTTCGTGGCCGCGACAGGCCCCGTCCGTTCGTTTCCGAGAAACGCCTCCCACACGTCTTTCCCATCTGCGCACGGGGCGGACAACAAGCGCCCCCCTCACGCGGCGCGCGCCCGAAGGCGCGCGCTCCCCACCAGGGGCGCAGCAAGGACTCCTTCAAGTGACTGACCAGACCTTCGCTTCCCTCGGCGTGTCCGAGACGCTTCTGCGCGCGCTCTCCGCCGCGCGCTTCGAGACGCCTACCCCAATCCAGGCCAAGGCCGTGCCCGTGGTGCTCTCCGGCCGCGACGTGCTGGGCATCGCCCAGACCGGCTCCGGCAAGACCGCGGCCTTCGCGCTGCCGATGCTCCAGCGCCTTGCCGGCCTGCGCGCCCAGCGCCCCGGCGCGCCCGCCGGGCTGATCCT
>VGDA01000127.1 GCA_016869915.1 Alphaproteobacteria bacterium | reverse complement strand
CTGACGCGCAGCAAGGAAGCCGGTTCGACGGGGCAGGAGTGAACCTGGCTCCTCCCCCGGCCGCGCGGCAGCGCGGATGGGGGAGGTGGCGCGCGCCGTCAGGCGCGCGACGGAGGGGGCAAGTGCCGCCTGCTCGCGCGGCGGGCGGATGGCGTGCGCTGCGATCGGCGTTTCACCGCCAGAGCCGTTGCTCCCTCCCGGCCTCCGGCACGATTGCCCTCCCCGTCGCCGCGCTGCCGCGCGGCGCCACCCCTCCCATCCGCGCGAAGCGCGGACGGGAGGGGAGCCGGGGTCGTCCATCCGCGCCGTGGCGCGGATGGGGGAGGGAGGCCGGGCTCAGCCTTCCTTGACGACGTTGCGCAGCGTGCCGACGCCGGTGATCTCGATCTCGGCGACATCGCCGGGCTTCATGAACTCCGGCGGGGTGCGCGCCGCGCCGACGCCGCCGGGCGTGCCGGTGACGATCACGTCGCCGCCCTCGAGCGGCACGAAGGTCGAGATGTAGGCGATGAGCGAGGGGATGTCGAAGATCAGCAGGTCGATGCCGGCCTGCTGCTTGACGACGCCGTTCACGCGCGTGGTCAGCGTCTGCTTCGTGATGTCGCCGACCTCGTCCTTCGTCACCATCCAGGGACCGAAGCCGCCGGTGCCGGCGAAGTTCTTGCCCGGCGTGAACTGCGTGGTGTGGCGCTGGAAGTCGCGCACCGAGCCGTCGTGGTAGCAGGCATAGCCCGCGACATGGCCCATCGCCTTCTCGCGCGCGATGCGCCTGCCACCGCGGCCGATGATCACCGCGAGCTCGCCTTCCCAGTCCAGCTTCTCGCTCTCCTTCGGCTTGACCAGCGGCTGGCCATGGCCGACCTGGCTCGCCTGCATGCGCAGGAACAGCGTCGGGTAGGGGAGCTCCGCGCTCTTCGTCTCGGCGCGGTGGTCCTTGTAGTTGAGGCCGACGCAGATGATCTTCCGCGCGTCGGGGATGACGGGCAGGTACTTCACCTTCCTGAGCGGCAGGTCGGCCTTCTTCGCCGCCTTCGCGACCTTCGCCAGGTCTGCGAGCGCGCCCGCGGCGAGCGCCGCGCGCAGCGTCGGGTACTTCTTGCCAAGGCGCTTGCCCAGGTCGACGACGCCGTCGCCGACCACGGCCCCGTAGCTCGCGTCCTTGCCGGACTGGAAGGTCAGGAATTTCATGTGCGTTCCCCTCGATGGCGCCGGCGACCCCGCGTCGCCCGGCGGCAGGACGCCGGAGATTGGACCGCCCGCGCGGCGCGGCCAAGGGGGGATTCGCGGCCGCGCTGGCCTCGGGCGTTGATGCGGTCCGCCGGCAGGCGCTAGCGTCGCGACCTGCAACGGCACGGGGGAGCCATCATGGGCGGGCAGCGGAATCTCGATCTCGGCGCGGCGCTGGCGGAGGCGGAGAAGCGCTTCGTCGATGCCCATCCCCGGAGCGGCCGGCGCCACGACGCGGCGCGCAAGGTCATGCCCGGCGGCAACACGCGCACGGTCATCTACTACCCGCCCTTCCCGGTGACGATCGCGCGCGGCGAGGGCTGCCACGTGTGGGACCTCGACGGGAACCGCTACACGGACTTCGTGGCCGAGTACACGGCCGGCCTCTACGGCCATTCCGAGCCCGCCATCGTCGAGGCGGTGAAGGAGGCGCTCTCCGACGGCATCGTGCTCGGCGCGCCGAACCGCTACGAGGCCGAGCTCGCGCGGCTGCTGGTCGAGCGCTTCCCCGCGCTCGAGCTCGTGCGCTTCACCAATTCCGGCACCGAATCCAACCTGATGGCGGTCAGCGTCGCGCGCGTCTTCACCGGCCGGTCGAAGGTGCTGGTGATGAAGGGCGGCTACCATGGCGGCGTCTTCATCTTCTCGGGCAACGGCTCGCCGCTCAACGTGCCGTTCCCCTTCCTGCTCGCCGACTACAACGACGTCGAGGGCACGCGCGCGATGATCCGCGCCAACGCCGACGACCTCGCCTGCGTCATCCTCGAGCCGATGCTCGGCGGCGGCGGCTGCATCCCCGCGACGGTCGAGTTCCTAGGGATGCTGCGCGAGGAGACGCGCAAGGCCGGCAGCCTGCTGGTCTTCGACGAGGTCATGACCTCGCGCCTCTCGCCCTCGGGCCTGCATGGCGCGCTCGGCATCGTGCCGGACCTCGTCACGCTCGGGAAATACCTCGGCGGCGGGCTCTCCTTCGGCGCCTTCGGCGGCGCGGCGCGCATCATGGAGCGCTTCGACCCGGCGCGGCCCGACGCGCTCGCCCATGCCGGCACGTTCAACAACAACGTGCTGACGATGGCGGCGGGCCTCGCGGGCCTGACCAAGGTCCTGACGCCCGAGCGCTCGATCGCCTTCAACGCCGGCGGCGACGCGCTGCGCCAGCGCATGAACGCCGCGATCGCGAAGCGCGGCCTGCGCGTGCATGTCTCGGGCCGCGGCTCGATGATGAACGTGCATTTCGTGCGCGGCCCGGTGAACAGCCCGGCCGATTCCGCGGGCTCGTCGAAGGACTGGCTGAAGCTCCTGCAGCTCGAGATGCTCGCGCGCGGCTACTACATGACCTTCCGCGGCATGTTCGTGCTGTCGCTGCCGCATGGCCAGGCCGAGCTCGACGGCTTCGCCGCCGCCTTCGAGGGCTTCCTCCGACGACTACGCGCCGCTGCTGGGCTGATCGCGGGGGCGGGCGCCGACACGCTTCGCAGCGGGGGCGCGACTGCCCTAGACTACGGCTTCGTTTCGGAACGATGACGCGCGCGTGACGCGCGTCCACCCGTGGAGGAAGCCCATGAAGAGCCTGTCCCGCCGATCCACCCTCGCCGCCGCCTCCGCCCTCGGCGCCGCCGCGCTCGCCAGCCGCGCGCAGGCCCAGGCGCTCGAGAAGGAGCTCGTCGTCTACGCCTCGCATCCCTCGGAGATGGTCGACCATTTCTGCAACGACTTCGGGCAGAGGAACGGCATCAGGGTCACCACGATCAAGGCCGGCACGGGAGAGCTCCTCAACCGCATCCGCGCCGAGCGCGCGCGCCCAGGCGCGGACGTGCTCTGGGGCGGCTTCGCCGACACCGGCGCCTCGTCGCCGGACCTGTTCGACCAGTACCGCTCGCGCGAGCTCGCCGCGATCGAGCCGAGGATGATCGACGCCGCGGGCTTCAACACGCCCTTCGGCGCGAGCACGATGGTCATCATGTACAACCGCAACCTCGTGAAGCCCGAGGACGCGCCGAAGAGCTGGGCCGACCTCGCCGACCCGAAATGGGCGAAGAAGATCGTCCATGCCGAGCCCTCGAAGTCCAGCTCCGCCTATTCCGCGCTCGTCACCTGGCTCAGCATCTACGGCAAGGACGACAAGGGCTGGGACCTCGTCGAGCGCATGACGCGCAACATGAACCTGGTCATCCGCTCCAGCCTGGTCTTCCAGCAGGTCGGCCGCGGCGAGTACCCGATCGGCGTGACCTACGAGGAGGGCGCGTTCAACTACGTGCTCGCGGGCACCGCCGGCATCGTCTACCCGTCCGACGGCACGCTGCTCGAGGCCGAGGGCATGTTCATCGTCAAGGGCGGGCGCAACCCGAACGCCGCGCGCGCCTTCGCCGACTACCTGGTCTCCGCGGGCGCGCAGTCGGAGCTCGCCACGAAGTTCCCGGGCCGTCGCCCGACGCGCAAGGGCGTCGCCACGCATCCGGAGATGATCCCGGCCGAGCGCCTGAAGGTCATCGACTACGACTCGAAGTGGGGCGCGGAGAGCCGCAAGGACATTCTCGACCGCATGCAGCGCATCATCGTCAAGACGCAGGGCTGACGCGCGCGGACGCCGCGGCACGGGCCGCGGCGCCCCGCCCCCATCGGCGATGCCAGGCAGGACCAGCGTGCCAACGACCTCCGTCACGATCGAGGCGCTCTCGAAGCGCTTCGGCGACTTCGTCGCCGTCGACGACGTCTCGCTCTCCATCCGCTCCGGCGAGTTCTTCACGCTGCTCGGCTCGAGCGGCTGCGGGAAGACGACGCTGCTGCGCGTCGTGGCTGGGTTCCTGCGCCAGTCGGCGGGCCGCGTGCTGTTCGGCGACCGGCCGATCGACGACGTGCCGGCGCATCGCCGCAACACCGGAATGGTGTTCCAAAACTACGCGATCTTCCCGCACCTGACGGTCACGCAGAACATCGCCTACGGGCTCAAGGCGCGCGGCCTGCCGCGCGCGGAGGTCGACCGGCGCGTCGGCCGCATGCTCGAGATGACCCGCCTCGCGCCCTTCGCCGCGCGCCGGCCGCGCGAGCTCTCGGGCGGGCAGCAGCAGCGCGTCGTGCTGGCGCGCGCCGTCGTCATCGAGCCCGACGTCCTGCTCATGGACGAGCCGCTCTCCAACCTCGACGCGGAGATGCGCGTCCACCTGCGCGGGGAGATCCGCGCGCTGCAGCGCGAGATCGGCGTCACCACGATCTACGTGACGCACGACCAGGAGGAGGCGCTGTCGCTCTCCGACCGCATCGCGGTCATGCGCGCGGGCCGGATCGAGCAGCTCGGCACGCCGCACGAGATCTTCAACGAGCCGCGCACACGCTTCGTCGCGGGGTTCATCGGCGAGAGCAACTTCCTGCCCGCGCGCCGCGCGGGAGAGGCCGACGCGGCGGGCCTCGTGCCCTTCGAGGCCGAGGGCGGCCCGCGGCTGGCCGTGCCGGCATCGCGGCTGCGCGGCGAGGGGGCGCGCTTCGTGCTCGCCTTCCGCCCGCACCACGTGCGCGTCGCCCCCGGCGCCGCCAATGGCGCGGTGCTGCGCGACACGGTCTATGCCGGCACGTCGATGCGCCAGGTGCTGGACGTCGGCGGCGGCGCGCAGGTGGTGGCGCTGGCGCTGAGCCAGCCCGGCGCCGTCGCCACCGCGCCCGGCGCCGCGCTGCGCTTCGACGTCGTGCCGGAGGCGATCACCGCCTTCGCGGAGGATGGCGGCCCATGAGCGCGCGGACCGCGCCGCGCGCGGCGCTGCGCGAGCTCCTCGGCTTCTGGCCGATGGTGACGCTCGCGGCCTTCGCGATCGTGGCGCTGCTCCTCGTCCTGCCGGTGGCGAGCATCGTCGGGCTCAGCTTCTCCGGGAAGGGCGACGCCGCGAGCCCGCTCGAGAACTACCGGCTCTTCTTCTCCGAGCGCTTCTACTGGCAGACGCTCGTCAACTCCTTCCAGGTCAGCGCGCTGGCGACGATCGGCGCCGTGCTGGTGGGCGTGCCCGCGGCCTACTTCACGACCCGCTACGACATCTGGGGCCGCGGCTTCGTGCGCGCGGCGGTGGTCATCACCTTCGTCTCGCCGCCCTTCATCGGCTCCTATTCCTGGGTGATCCTGTTCGGCCGCAGCGGCATCGTGTCGTCCTGGCTGGCGCAATGGGGCATCCAGCTGCCGTCGATCTACGGCGCGCAGGGCATCGTCTTCGTCTTCGTGCTCCAGTACTTCCCCTTCGTCTTCCTGCTCGTCTCCTCGGGGCTGCGCTCGATCGACCAGAGCGTCGAGGACGCGGCGCGCAACCTCGGCTCGAGCGAGCTGCGCGGCTTCCTCACCGTGATCGCGCCGATGCTGGTCCCCTCGGTCTCGACCGGCGCGCTGCTCGTCTTCGTCGCCGCCTTCTCGGACTTCGGCACGCCGATCATCCTCGGCGAGCGGTTCCGCGTCCTGCCCGTGCTCGTCTACAGCGAGTTCGTGAACGACTTCGGCGGCAGGCCCACCCTCGCGGCGACGCTCTCGGTCCTGCTCCTGGCCGTCACCGCCCTCGCGCTCCTGCTGCAGCGCGCGATCGCCACGCGCTTCGCCCATGGCGCGCAGACGATCCGGCCGCTGGAGATGCGCGAGCAGCCGCTGGCGAAGCGCGCGCTGGCGAGCGCCTATGTCCTGCTGCTCACCGGGCTCGCGCTGCTGCCGGTGGCGACCGTCGTCGTGTCGTCCTTCCTCGAGGCCAACGGCCCGCTGCTGGTCGCGCGTCCCACCCTCGACAACTACCGCGCCATCGCGCGCAACCTCGAGATGCCGCTCGCCAACACGCTGCTCTTCACCAGCGCGGCGACGCTGCTCTGCGCGGTCGCCGGCACCGCGATCGCCTACGTCGTCGTGCGTCGCCGCGGCCGGGTCACCGGCCTGCTCGACATGGTCATCATGTTCTCCTACGCGGTGCCCGGGATCGTGCTCGGCGTCGGGCTCGTCGTCGCCTTCAACGAGCCGCCGCTGCTGCTGACCGGGACCGCGACGATCATCGTGCTCGCCTACTTCATCCGCCGGCTGCCCTTCTCGGTGCGCTCGGCCGTGGCGATGCTGCAGCAGGTCGCACGCGACGCCGAGGACGCCTCGACCAACCTCGGCGCCGGCCCGCTGCGCACGTTCCTGCTCGTCACCGTGCCGATGATCTCCGCGGGCATCCTCTCCGGCGCGTTGCTCACCTGGTCGAACACGATCCGCGAGCTGAGCGCGACGCTGATCCTGCAATCCGGCTCGACCGCGACGATGAGCGTGTCGATCTTCACCGAGGTGGTGAACGCCAATTTCGGCATCGCCGCCGCCCATGGAACGATCCTGATCGCGCTGACCTTCGTTCCGCTGGCGATCCTGTTCCGCTTCATGGGCAAGCGCGAGGAGGTCCTGGTATGAGCTCCCCCGAGGCCGCCCGCCGCGCGCTCGCCGCGCGCGTCGCCGAGGTCGCGTCGCGCGGCGCGGCGGCGCACCAGGAGGAATTCGGCCAGCTCGCGGCCCGGCTCGCGCGCCGCGGCGTCGACGTCGAGGCGCTGCTGGCCCGGCTCGCGTCGCTGCGCATCGCCGTGCCGAGCTGGGCGCTCGGCACCGGCGGCACGCGCTTCGGGCGCTTTCCCGAGGCTGGCGAGCCCGCGACGCTGTTCCAGAAGATCGACGACGTGGCCGCGCTCGACGCGCTGACCGGCGCCAATGGCGAGGTCAGCCTGCACATCCCCTGGGACGAGCCCGGCGACGTCGCCGCGGCGCGCCAGTACCTCGAGGCCTCGGGCGTCGCCTGCGGCCCGATCAATTCCAACACCTTCCAGGACGGCGCGCGGCCGAACGACCCGCGGGCGAGCTGGAAGTTCGGCTCGGTCTCGAACGCCTTCGAGGAGGCGCGCGCGCGCGCCGTCGACCACAACCTCCATGTCGTCGACCTCGGCGCGCGGCTGGGCAGCCGCGCGCTCACCGTCTGGCTGCCCGACGGCTCGAACCATCCCGGCCAGCACGACTTCCGCGGCGCGCTCGACCGCACCATCGACAGCCTGCGCCGCGTGCACGAGGCGCTCCCGCCCGGCTGGTCGATGTACACCGAGCACAAGCCCTTCGAGCCGGCCTTCTACAGCTCGGTCAACCCCGACTGGGGCGCGAGCCTGCTGGTCGCGCGCGAGCTCGGCGAGAACTGCCGCTGCCTCGTCGACCTCGGCCACCACCTGCCCAACGCCAACATCGAGCAGGTCGTGGCCATGCTGCTGCGCGAGCGCCGGCTCGGCGGCTTCCACTTCAACGATTCGAGCTATGGCGACGACGACCTCACCGCCGGCTCGATCCGCCCCTACCGGCTGTTCCTGGTCTGCTGCGAGCTGGCGGCGGGCGAGGCGGACGGGCTGGTCGACGACCACCCGCTCGACCTGATGATCGACGCCAGCCACAACATCAAGGACCCCATGGAGGACATCCTGCAATCGACCGAGGCGATCCTGCTCGCCCATGCGCAGGCCTTCCTCGTCGACCGCGCGGCGCTGCGCGCGGCGCAGTCCGCCAACGACGCCGCGCTGGCGCAGGAGATCCTGCAGGACGGCTTCCGCACCGACGCGCGTCCGCTGCTGCGCGAGGCGCGGCGGCGCAAGGGCGCGGCGCTCGAGCCGCTGCGCGCCTTCCGCGAGATCGGCTATCGCGCGGAGGCCGCCGCCCGGCGGGGCCACGCGCGCGCGACGGGGTTGTGACGATGAAGATCGACGGCGCCTACCGGCACGTGTCGGACCTCTGGGACGCGGCGCGCGCCGGCGCCTGCCGCGACGAGGTCGACCGGCTCGTGCTGCGCTCGAACCTGCTCGGCGCCGACCTGCGCGTCACCAACTACGCGGGCGGCAACACGAGCTGCAAGGCGCGCGCGCGCGACCCGATCACCGGCGAGGAGATCGACGTCCTCTGGGTCAAGGGCTCGGGCGGCGACCTCGGCACGCTGGCGCGCGGCGGGCTCGCCGCGCTGCGCATGGACCGGCTGCTCGCGCTGCGCGGCCTCTATCGCGGCCATGCGCACGAGGACGGGATGGTCGCCCTCTACGCGCACTGCACCTTCGGCGTCGAGGGCAGGGCGCCCTCCATCGACACGCCGCTGCACGCGCTGATCCCCGCGCGCCATGTCGACCACATGCATCCCGACGCGGTGATCGCCATCGCCGCCGCGCGCGACGGCGAGCGGCTGACGCGCGAGGTCTTCGGCGGCAGGCTCGGCTGGCTCGACTGGCTGCGGCCGGGCTTCGAGCTCGGCATGCGCATCGCCGCGATGGCCCGCGACAATCCGAACCTGCAGGGCATCGTGCTCGGCGGCCACGGCGTCATCAGCTGGGCGGAGGACTCGCAGGCCTGCTACCGGCTCTCGCTCGACATCATCGAGACGGCGGGCCGCTTCATCGAGGCGCGCGAGAAGGGTCGC
>VGDA01000126.1 GCA_016869915.1 Alphaproteobacteria bacterium | reverse complement strand
ATCGCGCGCAGGATCGACTTGAACGGCAGATGGTTGTTGAGCAGCAGCGCCAGCCAGAGCCCGAGGCCGAACTTACCGATGGTCGCGACCCCGGTGTAGAAGACGCTGTAGAAGACCGCGTTCCAGAAGATCGGGTCCTCGAAAAGCCACTCGAAATTCTCCAGGCCGACCCACACGCCGCGGCGCCCGATCTGTGTGTCGGTGAAGGCCAGCCAGATCCCGAGGCCCAGCGGATAGGTGAGGAACACCATCAGCAGCCCGACGGCGGGCAGCATGCAGGCGACGACCAGGAGCGGTTTCCAGTCGAGCAGCCTGACGAGCCAGTTCTGCTGCTTCGAGCGGCGCGTCCAGGTCAGCGGAGAGGCTTGGGTCTGCGGCATAGGTTCGACCGGAACGGGGCCGCGCCTGGCGGCGCGGCCCCTTCCCGAGGGTCAGCGCCGGAAGATGCGGCGCGCGCGGCGATCCGCTTCCTGCATCGCCTGCTGCGGCGTCGCCTGGCCGGAGGCGACCGAAGCGAACATCTGCACCAGCACGTACTCGCTGTTCGCCTGCCCCGAAGCCGCCGACAGTGGGCCCTTGTAGCCGTTCCAGAACGGCGCGGCCATGCTGTCGCGGAAGATCGCGACCTTGGGATCGCCGGACCACACCGCGGCCGCGCGATAGGCGGCGAGCGGATGCGCCCAGTAGCCGAGATTGGCGTTGAGCCAGGGCTCGAACTGCTCCGCCTCGAGCATGAACATCAGGAACGCCTTGGCCGCGTTCTGGAAGCGGCTGTGCCGGAAGACCATCGCGTTGATGGTCAGCGGCGCGCTCGGCCAGCCGGGGGCCTTGCCGTGCGGCATTTCCGAATGCTCGGTGTCGTCGGCGACCGGACGCGTGGCCGGGTCGTTGCGCAGCGCGAAATAGAGCGACACGCCGTTCGACGTCAGCCAGCAGGTGCTCGCCGCATAGGCCTGGTTGTTGCTGATGTCGCCCCAGGCGACCGTCCCGCCGTCGACGAAGGTCGGATAGAGCTCGCGCAGATACTCGAGCGCCGCGAGGGTCTCCGGGCTGTTGACGGAGACCGCGCCGGCCTCGTCGGTGATCGACGCGCCGTGGGACCACATCAGCCAGTTGGCGAAGCCGTTGCCGTCGCCGACCGCGTTGCCGAGCGCGAAGCCCGACGGCTTGTTGGCGCGGCGCAGCTTCTTGCACAGATCGAGGAAGCCGACATGGTCGTTGGGCGGGGTCTGGAAACCGACCTCGTTGACCGCCGACTTGCGCCAGACCAGCGGGCCGCCGGAGCCGCCGAAGGGCAGGCCGATCCAGTTGTTCGAATTGTGCCGCTTGCCGTATTTCTGCGCGACCGCCTGCCAGCCGCCGTATTTCCTGCCGAGATACTCGGCGACGTCGGTCACTTCGATGACCTTGTCGGCGTAGAGATGGGGCGCCTCGTTGAACCCGATGATGATGTCGGGGCCGGCACCGGTGTTCGCCGTCACCGCGGTCTGCTGGGTGATGTCTTCCCAGCCGACGAAGTCGACGCGGACCTGGACGCCGGTGCGCTCGGTGAAGCGCGCCGCGTTGGCGCGGAAGATGTCCTCGTCGGGCTGCACGAAGCGCACGGGGCGCAGGACGCGCAGCGTGGCGCCGTTCTCGAGCGGCAGCGACGGCGCGGTCGCGTCGGCGCCGCGCGTGTTGATCTGTGCCAGCGCCTCGTTCCCGAGGGCGCCGTAGACGGCCGCGGCGCTGGCGCCGGCGGCGAGGATGTTGCGACGGGTGATTATGTTCGCCATGTCTCTCTCCCTTTCCTTTTTGGACGTGTTGCGTGGTGCCGGCGCCGGGGGGTTCAGATCCGCTTGCCGGTCTTCTTGTCGAAGAGGTGGACGAGCGCGACGTCCGGGGACACCGGAAGCGCCTCGCCGGGGTTCTGCGAGATGCGCTCGCGGAACGCGCCCATGATGGTCACGTCGCCGACCTTGAGCACGACCTGCGTCTCGGAGCCGGTCGGCTCGACGACATGGACGCGCGCGGGCACGCCCGCCGGGTCGAGGCGCATGTGCTCGGGGCGCACGCCGTAGACGACCTCCGCGCCCTGCGACGCGCCATGGCCGGGCGGCATGGGCCACCTGGTCCCGCCCGCGTCCACGAAGGCGCCGCCATCGACGCGCCCGTCGAGCATGTTCATCGCCGGCGAGCCGATGAAGCCCGCGACGAAGAGGTTGGCGGGACGGTCGTAGAGTTCCAGCGGCGCGCCGGCCTGCTCGATGTGCCCGTGGTTCATGACGACGATCTTGTCGGCCATGGTCATGGCCTCGATCTGGTCGTGCGTGACGTAGACCGTCGTCACCTTGAGCCGCTGGTGCAACTCCTTGATCTCCGCGCGCATCTGCACGCGCAGCTTGGCGTCGAGGTTCGACAGCGGCTCGTCGAAGAGGAAGACCTGCGGGTTTCGCACGATGGCGCGGCCCATCGCGACGCGCTGGCGCTGGCCGCCGGACAGCTGGCGCGGGTAGCGGTGGAGGAGCTGGCCGAGGCCGAGGATCCTCGCGGCCTTCTGGACCTCCTGGTCCATGAACTCCTTCGGCGCGCCCGCGAGCTTCAGCGAGAACGCCATGTTCTCGAACACCGTCATGTGCGGGTAGAGCGCGTAGTTCTGGAACACCATCGCGATGTCCCGGTCCTTGGGCGGAACGTTGTTGACGACCTTGTCGCCGATCGCGATCTCGCCCGCGGTGATGTTCTCGAGGCCGGCCAGCATGCGCAGCAGCGTGGACTTGCCGCATCCGGAGGGCCCGACGAGCACGACGAACTGGCCGTCCTCGATTCCGACGCTGACGCCGTGGAGCACCTGCGTGCTGCCGAAGGCCTTTCGCACGTTGCGGATGTCGACGCTCGCCATTCCGTTTCCTCGCCTGCCTTCGGTTGTCGCGCGTCAGAGATGCCGGCCGGAGGCCGTGTCGAAGAGGTGGATCGCCTCGGGGCGCGGGCAGAGGGCCACGCGCGCGCCGGGCGCGAAGGCGTGGCGCTCCGTGAACACGGCCTGGACCTGCTGCCCGAACGCCATCGCGACGACATGCGTGTCGGCGCCGGTCGGCTCGACGACCTCGACCACCGCGTCGAGCGAGGACGGGCCCGTCGCCGAGATGGACAGGTGCTCGGGCCTGATGCCGAGCGCCACCTTCTGTCCGTCGGCGCCCGGCACCCAGGCCGGCAGCGCCAGCCTGCCGCCCGTCGCCTCGAGCACCGGCGTGCCGCCGTCGCGGCGCAGCGTGCCCTCGACGAAGTTCATCGCCGGCGAGCCGATGAAGCCCGCGACGAAGAGGTTCGACGGATGGTCGTAGAGCTCGAGCGGCGTGCCGACCTGCTCGACGATCCCGTCATGCATGACGACGATGCGGTCGGCCATCGTCATGGCCTCGATCTGGTCGTGGGTCACGTAGATCGTCGTGGTCTTGAGCCTCTGGTGCAGCGCCTTGATCTCGATGCGCATCTGCACGCGCAGCTTGGCGTCGAGGTTGGAGAGCGGCTCGTCGAAGAGGAAGACCTGCGGGTCGCGCACGATCGCGCGGCCCATGGCGACGCGCTGGCGCTGGCCGCCGGAGAGCTGGCGCGGGTAGCGCTGCAGGTAGGGCGTCAGGTTCAGGATCTCGGCGGCCTTGCCGACCCGCTCCGCGATCACCGACTTGTCCGCCTTCCGCAGCTTGAGGCTGAAGGCCATGTTGTCGTGCACGGTCATGTGCGGGTAGAGCGCGTAGTTCTGGAACACCATCGCGACGTCGCGATCCTTCGGCGGCAGGCGGTTCACCTCCCGCTCGCCGATCGAGATCGTGCCGCCCGAGATCTCCTCGAGGCCGGCGATCATGCGCAGCAGGGTCGACTTGCCGCAGCCCGAGGGTCCCACGAGGACGACGAACTCGCCATCGGCGATCTCGACGTTGATGCCGTGGATGACCTTGGTCGTCCCGTAGGCCTTCTCGACGTCCCTGACAACGACGCGCGCCATGCGTTCCCCATTCCATTCACCGGCGACGCCTTGGCGCGTCGCCTTGCTTGCAGTCGGAGTTAATCCGGTTTCGCCGGGGGCCGCAAGCCGCTGGCCTCGAGCTGCGCCTGGTTCACGCAGTTGCGCAGCCAGCCCTTCGTCAGGAGGTCGCGCGCCGTCGCGGCGGCCTTCTCGCGCATCTCGCGCCAGGACTGCGGGGAGTAGAAGGCCGCATGCGGGGAAAGGATGATCCGGCCCGCGGCCCAGCTCGGCTGCATGCGGAACGCCTCGACCAGCGGCGAGGACGGGTCGGGCGGCTCCTGCGGGAAGACGTCGATCGCCGCGCCGCCCAGCCGGCCCGCCCTCAGCGCCTCGTGGACGGCGTCGAGGTCGGCGACCGCGCCACGCGCGGTGTTGACGAGGATCGCGCCGGGCTTGATCCGCGCCAGCGCCTCGCGCCCGAACAGCCCGCGGGTCTCGTCGGTCAGCGGGCAGTGCAGCGAGACGATGTCGCTCGTCTCGAGCAGATCGCCGAGGTCATGCACGCGGCGGCCCGGGAGCGGACAGGACGCGTCAACGTGCGGATCGTGCCAGGCGACGTCCATCCCGAAGGCGAGCGCGCGGCGCGCCACCGCGCTGCCGATGCGGCCGAGCCCGACGATGCCCAGCCGGTCGGTGGCGAGACGCTTCATAAGCGGCCCCGCCGACCAGCGCCAGCCAGCGACCGGGTCGGCGGAGAGGATGTCCTGGAAGCTCGGCAGCCCGCGGCGCAGCGACAGCATCATCGCGATCGCGTGGTCGGCGACCTCGCCGGTGCCGTAGTCCGGCACGTTGCACGCGGCGATGCCGGCGCGGCCCGCGGCCTCGAGGTCGATGATGTCGACGCCGACGCCGTACTTCACGACCACCCGGCAGCGGCGCAGCTTCGCGACCTCGCGCGCGCGGATCGGCATCAGCCAGGACAGGACGGCGTCGGCCGAGGCCCAGGTCGCGTCGTCGACCTCGGCGGGATCCTGCGTCGCGACGACGTCGACGCGGAACTCGGGGCCCAGGACCTCGCGCTCGATCGCGACGTCCATCGCATGGGCCGCGTCGACGACGAGGACGCGGAACGTCATCGCCCCGCCCCGCCGACGAGGCCGGCGGCGCGCGCAAGGCTCCAGAGCCCCGCGGCGACGGCGCGCTCGCCCGGCACGAGCCGCGTCGCGCGGCCGGCGGCCTCGATCGCGGCGCGATAGGGCGCGGCGAGCGCCTCGCTGCCCACGACCACGACCTCGCGCGCGGGGAAGGCCTCGCAGGCGGCGATCGTCTCGTGGCCGAGGAGCAGGCCGGAGAGGAAGGAGCCCGCAGCCTCCGGCCGCAGCCGCGCGAAGAGCCCGTCGGTGCGCACGGTGAAGAGATGGTGCAGCAGCCCGCCGGGCAGGCGCGCGCGCGCGAGCCCGGCGGCGAAGGCGTCCGGCACGTGCACGCCGCCCTCGATCATCCGCGCGAGGATCGTGTGCTCGCGCAGCGCGGCGAAGGCCTCGCCGGTCATGAAGGTCGCGAAGCGGGAAAGCCGGCCCTCGCGCATCTCCACCCATTTCGAGTGCGAGCCGGGCATGCACAGGCAGGCCTCGGACGCGCCCGCGAGGGCGAGCGCACCCAGCGCCTGGGTCTCCTCGCCGCGGATCACGTCGGGCGCGCCGGCGAGGCTCTCGCCGCTGACGCCCGGCACGATCCAGCCGCCGATCTCCGGCACCGGCAGCAGCCGCGCCGCGAGCGCCGCGCCATCCGCCGGAAGCGGCGCGTAGCTCGCCTCGCGCCAGCCCTGGCGGCTGCCGATCATGCCGCAGAGCAGGACGGGGGCGCCCGGTGCCGCGGCGCGCCAGTCCCCCGCGAGCTCGGCGAAGGCGCCCGCGAAGTCGCCATTGGCGACGCGCAATATGCCGAGCGGCATCTCGCGCATCTCGACCACCGCGCCGGCGGCGTCGAAGCGCAGCGCGCGCGCGTTGGTCGTCCCCCAGTCGATGCCGACGAGCGTGGTCACCTGAGCATCGGCTCCATGCGCGCGAGCGCGTCCGACAGGCGCTGCTCGCTCGACGCGTAGCAGAAGCGCAGGTAGCCCTCGCCCTCGGCGCCGAAGGCCGTCCCCGGCGCCAGGCCGACCCCGGTCCTCGCCACCATCTCCTTGGCGAAGGCCAGCCCGTCGCCAAGGCCATCGACGCGGAAGAAGGCGTAGAAGGCGCCCGGCGGCGCGGCGACATGCACGCGCGGGAAGCGCGAGAGCCCCTGGATCACGAGGTCGCGCGCGCGCTGCAGGCGGCCGCGGAGCTCCTCGATGAAGGGCTCGCCCTGCTCGAGGGCCGCGATGCCCGCCCATTGCACGAAGGTCGCGGCGCCGGAGGTGTTGTACTGGTTGAGCTTGCGCAGGTGCAGGTTGACCCAGGCCGGCGCGATCACCCAGCCGAGCCGCCAGCCCGTCATCGCCCAGGCCTTCGAGAAGGAGTTGAGCGAGATGACCGGGTCCTCGGGCTCCGCCACGTCGAGAGGCGACGGCGCGCGCGCCGTGCCGTAGGTCAGGCGCTCGTAGACCGCGTCCACCACCAGCCAGATCCGGCGACGGCGGCAGAAGGCGAGGAGCTCGGCGATCTCCGCGGCGTCCATCATCCAGCCCGTCGGGTTGCCCGGCGAGGCGACGAAGATGCCGCGGGTGCGCGCGTCGCAGGACGCGAAGAGCTTCTGCAGGTCGAGGCGCCAGCCGCCATCGGGCGTGGCGTCGAGGGAGACCGGGCGGGGCGTGGCGCCGCAGATGCGCACCGCCTCGACGATGTTCGGCCAGACGGGAGAAAGGTAGACGACGTTGTCGCCTGGCCCGGAGATGGCCTGCATCGTCATCATCACCGCCGACATGCCGGACGCGGTCACCTGCACGCGGTCGACCGCGATGTCGCGGCCATGCAGGCGCATCGCGTAGCGCGAGATCGCCTCGCGCAGAGGCGGGATGCCACGGTCGTCGACGTAGAAGACCTTGTCCTCTCCGATCGCACGGATCGCGGCCTGCTTCACGAAGTCCGGCGTAGGCGTGTCGCCCTCGCCGAACCAGAAGGGCAGCAGGCGCGGATGGTCGCGCCCGGCGTAGAAGACCTGCGCGATCTGGGAGACCGCGAGTTCCTCGATCTCCTTGCGCAACGGCGCCGCTCCGTTGGTCATCCCGACATCCTCTCGAAGAAACGGGCCGCGCCCCCGGCTCAGTGGCTCTCGCGCGTGACGTGCGCGCCGGACTTGCCGACCAGGAAGTCGAGGTCGGCGCCCTTGTCCGCCTGCAGGACGTGGTCGGTGTAGAGCTTGTAGTAGCCGCGGTCGCTGTGCGGCGCCGGCGGCGTCCACTCGGCCTTGCGACGCGCGAGCTCGGCGTCGCTCACCTCGAGGTGCAGGCGCCGGTTCGGCACGTCGACCTCGATCATGTCGCCGTTGCGCACCAGCGCGATCGGGCCGCCCGCGGCGGCCTCGGGCGCGGTGTGGAGGATGGTCGTGCCATAGGCAGTGCCCGACATGCGCGCGTCCGAGATGCGGATCATGTCCTTCACGCCCTTCTTCAGGATCTTCGCCGGCAGGGCGAAGTTCCCGACCTCGGCGAAGCCAGGGTATCCCTTCGGGCCGCAGCCCTTGAGCACCATGATGCAGGTCTCGTCGACGTCGAGGTTCGGGTCGTCGATGCGCGCGTCGTAGTCCTCGATCGACTCGAAGACCACGGCGCGGCCGCGATGCTTCATCAGCTTCGGGTCCGCCGCCGAGGGCTTCAGGACCGCGCCGCCCGGCGCGAGGTTGCCGCGCAGCACCGCGATGCCGCCCTCCGGCTTGAACGGCGCCGAGAACGGGAAGATCACGTCGGTGCTGAAGTTCTTGGCGTCCTTGTTGTTCTCGCCGATCGACTTGCCCGTCACCGTGAGCGCGTCGAGGTGCAGCTTGTGCCTGATCTCGGAGATCACCGCCGGGATGCCGCCCGCGTAGTAGAACTCCTCCATCAGGTACTTGCCCGAGGGCATGAGGTTCACGAGGCAGGGCATGTCGCGGCCCAGGCGGTCCCAGTCGTCGAGCGTCAGGTCGACGCCCGCGCGGCCCGCCATCGCGAGCAGGTGGACGACCGCGTTGGTCGAGCCGCCGATCGCGCCATTGACCATGATCGCGTTCTCGAAGGCCTGCTTCGTGAGGACCTTCGAGATGCGCAGGTCCTCCTTGACCATCTCGACGATGCGCCTGCCAGCCATGTGCGCGAGCGCGTAGCGCCGCGCGTCGACGCCCGGGATCGCCGCGTTGGTCGGCAGCGCGATGCCAAGCGCCTCGACCATCGAGGCCATCGTCGAGGCCGTGCCCATGGTCATGCAGTGGCCCGAGGAGCGCGACATCGCGGCCTCGGCCTGCGCCAGGTCGTCCATCGTCATCTCGCCGGTCTTCAGCCGCTCGGTGAAGATCCAGGTATGCGTGCCGGAGCCGACCAGCTCGCCGCGGAAGCGGCCGTTGAGCATCGGCCCGCCGGACACGACGAGCGTCGGCAGGTCGCAGCTCGCCGCGCCCATCACGAGCGCGGGCGTGGTCTTGTCGCAGCCCGTGAGCAGGATCACGCCGTCCATCGGCTGGCCGCGGATCGACTCCTCGACGTCCATCGAGGCGAGGTTGCGGTAGAGCATCGCGGTCGGGCGGAGCAGG
>VGDA01000125.1 GCA_016869915.1 Alphaproteobacteria bacterium | reverse complement strand
CGCGGCCTTGTTCTTCGCGACCAGCTGGTCGAGGCCAGGCTCGAAGATCGGGATCTCGCCGCGCTCGAGGCGCTCGATCTTCGACGCGTCCTTGTCGACGCATGTCACCTCGACGCCGAACTCGGAGAAGCAGGCACCCGTCACCAGCCCGACATAGCCGGTGCCGATCATCGTCACGCGCATCTTGGAGGACCTTCCTTGCCGATCCGGGTCAGAGATAGGGCTTCATCGCCTCGCGCGCGGCGGCGCCGATGTCCGGCCGCGCCAGCGCGAAGGCGAGGTTCGCCTCGAAGAAGCCGACCTTGTCGCCGCAGTCGAAGCGCTTTCCCTCGAAGCGCAGCCCGTGGAACGGCGAGGCGCCGATCATGGCCGCGAGGGAGTCGGTGAGCTGGATCTCGCCGCCGGCGCCCTTCATGCCCTTGCCGAGATGCGCGAACACGCTCGGATCTAGGATGTAGCGGCCGATCACGGCGCAGGTGGAGGGCGCCTTCTCCGGCGCCGGCTTCTCGACGAGGCCGGCGACCTCCACCATGCGCCCGTCGTCGCGCCCGGGCGCCACGATGCCGTAGCGCTTCGTGTGCTCGCGCGGCACGTCCATCACGGCGATCACGTTGCCACCCACCGACGCATGCGCGTCGGCCATCTGCGCGAGGCAGGGCCGGCGCGACAGGATCAGGTCGTCGGCGAGCAGCACCGCGAAGGGCTCGTCGCCCACGAGGTTGCGCGCGCACCACACCGCATGGCCGAGGCCCAGCGGCGCCATCTGGCGCGTGTAGGCGACGCTGCCGTGGCGGGGGAGCCAGCGGCGCAGCTCCTCGAGCTCGGACACCTTGCCGCGCTCCTCGAGCGTTTTCTCGAGCTCGTAGGAATGGTCGAAATGGTCCTCGATCGCCGCCTTCCCGCGGCCGGTGACGAAGATGAACTCCTCGATGCCGGCCGCCTGCGCCTCCTCGACCGCGTACTGGATCAGCGGCTTGTCGACGACTGGCAGCATCTCCTTGGGCATCGCCTTGGTCGCGGGCAGGAACCGCGTCCCGAGGCCGCCGACGGGGAAGATCGCCTTGCGGACGCGAACGGACATGGGGATCTCGGGGGCTCGGGAGGCTGCGGTTCGGCGACGGCGCGACCGGGATTCAACGCCGGTCCGGGGCGGGTTGTTCCGCGAAAACGCGCGCTTTTGCCATAGCGCCGGCCACGGGGGCAAGCGGGCGGCTTGCAGGCCTGCTCAGCCCAGCAGCACGTCCCGCGCCTCGTTGATGCGCGCCGCGAGGTAGGCGGAACCGCCCTGGTCGGGATGGTTGCGCTTCATGGCCTCGCGCCAGGCGCGCGAGACCTCCTCGTGGCCGGCGTCCTCCGCCACGCCCAGGATCATCGCCGCCTCCGCCCGCGACATCGCCCCGCCGGGCGGGACGCCACCGGCGCGACCCGCGCCCTCGCCCGGCCGCGCCGCCCGCCAGTCGGCCCCGAGCGCGTCCAGGTAGCTCTCGAGCAGGGACGCGGAATCGACGTCGGCGACGCGCAGCGTGGCTAGCAGGTCCAGCAGGTCGGGCTGCGACAGCTCGCCGAGGCGCCGGCCCCTGAAGTCGCCCTGGAGCACGAGCCCGTCCATGGCGCCCGTCGCGTGCTCGAGCGTCATCCGCAGCCAGGCCGTCTCCACGTCCGAGCGCGCCTCCGGATCGGGCGGCGCGGCGACCATGCGCCTGTTCCACCACTGCCGGATCGCGGGCAGGAAGGGCAGGAGGACGAAGACGACTTGCGCCGCCCTGCCCGTCAGCAGCAGCCAGGCGGCCACGAGCCCGCCAGCGCCGATCGCCAGCCAGCGCAGCCCCGCGGCGACATGTCGCGGCGGAACGCGACTCAGCCAGCGCAGCGCCGCCAGGCCAGCCAGCAGCAGCCCCACGCCGAGGACGAGGTAGAACAGCCCCATCAGCCGCCCCTCGGCCTGCCGAGCTGGCTGGCGAGCAGCGCCACGGGCCCGCCGCCGCGCCGGCGCGACAGGTCCTCGAGCGCGGCGCGACCGCCGGCGGCGAAGGCGGCGACGGCCGCAAGCAGGTCGCGCAGCGCGCGCGGGCTCGAGGCGTCGAAGGGCGCGAAGGCACCGCCGCTCAGCCGGGCCACGCGCTCGAAGGCCGCGCGCGCGACCGGATCGGCGCCCTCGAGGAACATGAAGCAGGGGACGCCGAGTATGCCGAGCTCGCCGGCGCGCGCCGCGAGCGCATCGACGTTCTCCTCCATCGCGTCGCCGACGAAGACCAGCGCCCCGATCCGGCGCCGGCGCGTCTCCCCCGCGCCATGCGCGAGGACGCGCGCGACCTGCGTCTCGCCCGCCGCGCATGTCACCTCGCGCATGCGGGCGAGCAGTTCCTCCGTCCGCGAGACGAAGGGGCTGGCATGGAACTCGCCGAGGCCCCGGTACCAGGCCAGCTGGATCTCGAGCCCGCCGGCGCCCTGCGCCGCGGCGAACATCTCGCCCTGCACCGCGCGCGCCTGTTCCCAGAGCGGCTCGCGCGAGGCCGTGGCGTCGAGCGCGAAGACGAGCCGTCCCGCCGGCCCGCCTGCGCGAAGCACCGGCAGCGACTTCGCCTTGGCGAGGAAGTCCGCGACGGCGCCGGAGGACGGCCTGGTGGGCAGCTTGCTCATGCGTCGGGCACGAGGCTCGTCTGGACGACGTCGCCAGAGGGCGCGGCCGGCTCGGCCTGCATGCCGACGGCGCGCAACAGGTCGCGGACCTCCTGGCGCGCCGCGACATGGCTCATGCTGAGCGCGACGCCGAGCTTGCGCTCGCCGAGGTCGAGCAGCGTCAGGCCCTGCAGGAACAGCTCGCGGAAGATGACGCGGTCGCCGAAGCCCGGCGCGAGGCGGAAGCCGACGCGGCGCGCGAGCTGCTCCAGCACCAGCCCGACCGCGCGCTTGTTGCGCGCCTCGATCGCGGCGAGGCGGTTGCGCATCACCACCCAGTCGATCGAGCCGCGGTCGCGCAGCGCGCGCTGCTTGCGCTGCTCCCACACCAACTCGGCGTAGAGCGACGGCCGCACGACCTTGAGCGTCTCCGGGTCGACCTTGGCGATCAGGTCGAGGTCGACGAAGGAGTCGTTCATCGGCGTGACGATGGTGTCGGCGTGGCTGTGGGCGAGCCGCGACAGGAACGTGTCGGAGCCCGGCGTGTCGACGACGACGACGTCGTTGCGCGCAGCGAGCTCCGCCAGCGCCGCCTCGAAGCGCACGCGCTCCTCGGCGTCGCCGGCCTCGCCGCGCAGCGCCGAGAGCTCTACGCGGCGATGGTCCGGCATCGGCAGCGCGACGCCGCGCGACGCCGCCGTCGCGCGGCGATTGTCGATGTAGCGCGAGAACGTGGCCTGCCGCGAATCCACGTCCATCGAGCCCACGCGATGGCCCGCATGGAGGAGCCCGACCACGAGGTGCATCGCGGCGGTCGACTTGCCGGAGCCTCCCTTCTCGTTGCCGAGCACGATGACGCGCGGGCGCCGGACGGGGGCGTTTGGAAGCGTGACGCTCATGACTTCCTCGGTCGCAGCGCGTCCCACTCTTCGCCGGATAGCCGCTCGAGCCAGCTGAACTGGCCAGCGCCCTTGAGCCACTCCCCGCCGTCGATCGTGACGCAGTCGCCGGTGATGTAGCCGGACTCCGGTGCCATCAGGAAGGCCGCGAGGTTCGCGAGCTCGGCGTGCTCGCCGACGCGGCCGAGGGCGTTGCGGCCCTCGAGCTCGCGCGCGAGGTCCGGGCGCGGCACCAGCCTCTCCCAGGCGCCTGGGGTCGGGAACGGGCCGGGAGCGATCGCGTTGAGGCGGATGCGCCTCGGCCCCCACTCGACCGCGAGGCTGCGCGTCATGGCGAGGACCCCGGCCTTCGCCATCGCGGAGGGCAGGACATAGGCCGAGCCTGTCCACGCATAGGTCGTGACGATGGAGAGCACCGTCGCGGGCATGGAGGCGGCGATCCAGCGCCGGCCGCAGGCCAGCGTGGCGTAGGCGGCGCCGTGCACGACGATGCCCAGCACCGCGTCGACGGCGCGCGCGCTCAGCGTCTCGCTGCGCGCGATGAAGTTACCGGCGGCGTTGTTGACCAGGCCGTCCAGCGGCGCCTCCTCCCAGAAGCGCGCGACCATGCGCTCGACGGCATCGGCGTCGCGGATGTCGCAGGCAAGGAACCTCGTGCGGCCCGGGAAGTCGCGCTCGAACGCGGCGGTCGTCTCGGACAGCACCGCCTCGCGGCGGCCGCAGATCGCGAGGCTGGCGCCGAGCTCGAGGAAGCGCCGCCCCATGCTGCGGCCAAGGCCGGTGCCGCCGCCGGTCACGAGGATGCGGCGGCCGGCGAGGAGATCGGGCTTGAACAAGGGTCGGGGCCTCCGCCGGGTTTGCGCCGAAGATGGGTGCGTCTCTACCATGCGACGAGGAGCCCGAGGGAGGCCCGCCTGCTCGTCCCCGCCGACGACTACGAGACGCTGCGCCGGCGCTTCGCCTGGCGCGTGCCGCCCCGCTACAACATCGGGGTCGACGCCTGCGACCGCCAGCGCCCCGACGCCGACGCGCTCGTCGTGGTGCGCGAGGACGGTCGCGCCGACCGGCTGGGCTTCGGCTGGGTCGCGCGCCAGTCCAACCGCCTCGCCAACGCCATGGCCGCGAGCGGCGTCCGCCGCGGCGACCGCGTCGCGGTGCTGCTCGGCCAGGCGCCGGAGACCGCCCTCGCCCATCTCGCCGCCTTCAAGCTCGGCGCGATCTCGGTCCCGCTCTTCGTGCTCTTCGGCGAGGAGGCGCTCGAGTACAGGCTGCGCGATTCCGGCGCGACGCTGCTCGTCACCGACGTCGCCAACTGGCCGAAGGTCGCGGCGCTGCGCGAGAGGCTGCCCGGGCTGCGCACGGCGATCGTCGCCGGTGGCCGCGGCATCGACGGCACGCTGGATCTCGACGCCGCCTGCGAGCGCGCGAGCGACGCCTTCGACGCCGCCGACACGGCTGCCGACGATCCGGCGATCATCATCTACACCTCGGGCACCACCGGCCCGCCCAAGGGCGCGCTGCACGCGCATCGCGTGCTTCTCGGCCACCTGCCCGGCGTCGAGATGCCGCAGCGCATGTTCCCGCAGCCCGGCGACCTGTTCTGGACGCCCGCGGACTGGGCGTGGATCGGCGGGCTCTTCGACGTCCTGCTGCCGGCCTGGCACCATGGCGTGCCCGTGGTGGCGCGCCGCGCCGCGCGCTTCGACCCGGAGGAGGCCTTCGCGCTGATGGCGCGCCACGGCGTGCGCAACGCCTTCCTGCCGCCGACCGTGCTCAAGATGCTGCGCCAGGCCGGCGGCGGCCGGCGGCCGGGCCTCGCGCTGCGCTCGATCGGGTCGGGCGGCGAGACGCTGGGCGCGGAGCTGCTCGACTGGGGCCGCTCGACCTTCGGCGTCACGATCAACGAGTTCTACGGCCAGACCGAGTGCAACCTCGTCGTCGCCAACGACGCCGACCTCATGGAGGTGCGGCCGGGCTCGATGGGCCGCGCCGTGCCCGGGCATCGCGTCGGCATCGTCGACGCCGGCGGCAATGAGCTGCCGGACGGCGAGGCCGGCGAGATCGCGGTGCTGCGCCCCGACCCCGTCATGTTCCTCGGCTACTGGAACGACGAGGCCGCGACGCGCGCCAAGTTCGCGGGCGACTGGCTGCTCACCGGCGATGTCGGGCGGCGCGATCCGGATGGCTATCTCTGGTACCAGGGGCGCGGCGACGACGTGATCACGTCGGCCGGCTACCGCATCGGGCCGGCGGAGATCGAGGATTGCCTTCTGCGCCACCCCGCGGTCGCGATGGCGGCGGCGATCGGCGTGCCCGACGAGCTGCGGACCGAGGTCGTGAAGGCATGCATCGTCCTCAAGCCCGGCGTCGCGCCGGGCGACGGGCTTGCGCGCGAGATCCAGGACCATGTGCGCCGGCGCCTCGCCGCGCACGAGTATCCGCGCCTCGTCGAGTTCGTCGACGCCCTGCCGCTGACGGCCACGGGCAAGGTGATGAGGCGAGTATTGCGCGAGCGCCACGCGGCGCGGCGGAACCAGGGAGACGTCACATGAGCATCACGCAGATCCCGCCCGGCGAGGACCCGCCCTGGGACATCAACGTCGTCATCGAGATCCCGCAGGGCGGCGTCCCGGTGAAGTACGAGCTCGACAAGCGCTCGGGCGCGCTGCGCGTCGACCGCTTCCTGCACACGGCGATGTACTATCCCGGCAACTACGGCTTCATCCCGCAGACGAAGTCGGGCGACGGCGACCCCTGCGACGTTATCGTGGTCGGCCAGGTGCCGGTCGTGCCCGGCGCGATCGTGCGCTCGCGGCCGATCGGCGCGCTGCTGATGAAGGACGAGGCGGGGCAGGACGAGAAGATCATCGCCGTGCCGGTCGACAAGCTCCACCCGTTCTACCGCGCGGTGAAGTCCTTCCGCGACCTGCCGGAGATCCTGTGCGAGCAGATCGCGCATTTCTTCCAGCACTACAAGGACCTGGAGAAAGGCAAGTGGGTGACGGTGGTGCGCTGGGCGGACCCGGCCGAGGCGGCCGACCTGATCCGCGAGGCGATCCTGCGCGAGCGCGGCGAGGCTCCGCCCGTGGCGCGCAAGGTGGCGCGCGGGAAGGCCCGCGCGCGCAGGCGCTGACCCGGGCCGCCCCTCAGCCACGGCGGAACACGTAGCAGCCGCCGACCACCGGGCGGTGCAGCTCGCTGCGCAGCCGGACCTCGGCCTCGCTCACCGGCGCGAAGCCCGCGGCGGCCGCGGCCGCGACGACGAAGGCATGGGAATGCTGGTAGCGGCCGCTCGCGCCCAGCGCATGCCCCTCGCCCGCGATGCGCTCGACCGTGAAGGCGAAGAGCCCGCCAGGCCTGAGCGCGTCGTGCACGGCGCGGAACGGCTGCGCGAGCTCGCCGAAATAGCAGAACACGTCGCAGGCGACGGCCAGCGTGTAGCGCCCGCGGCGCGCCGACAGGAACCGGCCGATCTCGTCCTCGAAGAGCGCGTCGTAGCCGCCGCGCGCGCGCGCCCTGTCGAGCATGCGCGGCGAGAGGTCGACGCCCTCGAGCCTGCGCGTCATCGGCGCGAGCAGCGGCGCCGCGAGCCCCGTGCCGCAGCCGAGGTCGATCGCCGCCGATGTCGTCGCGCCGGGCCCCAGCGCGGCGCGTACCGCCCCGGCCACGAGCTCCGGCGCGCGGTAGTCGAGCCAGTTCGACAGCGTCTCGTCGAAGCTGTCCGCGGCCGCGTCGAAGAGGTTGCGCACGTAGCGGTCGCCGGCGCGCGACGGCGTCCCCGCCTCGCCGGACAGCGCGGCGATCATGTGGCCGATCTCCTCGCGCTCCGGCGCGAGGCGCTGCATGCGCCGGTAGACGTCGAGCAGCTCGGCCTTGCGGTCGAGCAGGCGCAGGGCGTTGGCCAGCGCCTGCAGCCGCGCGCCGTCGTCGGGTGCCTCGAGCAGCGCGGACTGCAGCATGCGCACGCGCTCCTCCTGCCGCTCGCGCTCGCGCAGCCGGCTGAGCCGCACCGCGGCGTCGCCGGCCGGTACCGCCAGCATCCGCTCTATCGCGTCGAAGTCGGCGCCGGCGACGTCGCCGACGCCCATCTTGTCCATGATCGCGTCTCCCGCACCGCGCGGCCCGGGGCCGCCGGGCCGCGGGACGGCGGACGCGCGCGGGTCGCGGCGCTCGCGCGGCGGCCTGGGCCGCCCGCGCGTCATCGCGAGAGCCTCTCCACGAGGTCGTCGAGGAAGGCGGTCGCGTGCACGTCGCCGATCACCGTGGCGTTGGACGCGCTGCCGTGCCGGCCATGCCAGTCGACGACGGTCTGCCCGAGCGTCAGGCGCGAGGAGGTCTCGATCGCGACATGGCAGTCCCGCCCCGCGAAGTTCCCCGGCGCGAGCAGGTAGCCGACGACGCAGGCGTCGTGGACGGGCAGTCCCTGCCTGCCGCCATAGCGCGGCGGGTCCCATGCCGACGGATGGTCGAAGAGCGCGAGCGTGGCACGCGCGGCCGCTGACCGCGAGAGGCGCAGGCGGGCGAGCTCGCGCGGCCCGAGCAGGGCGCGATGCGTGCAGTCGAGGCCGATCATCGTGATCGGCGCGCCGCTGCGGAAGACGACGTCGGCGGCCTCCGGGTCGGCGAAGACGTTGTACTCCGCGACGGGCGTGACGTTGCCGCCCGCGACCGCGCCTCCCATCAGCACGATGCGGCGCACGCGCCCGGCGATGTCGGGCGCCTTCGCCAGCGCCAGGGCGACGTTGGTGAGCGGCCCGGTCGGGCAGAGCACGACGTCGTCGCGCGCGCGCAGCGTCTCGACGATGAAGTCTACGGCATGCGCCGGCGCCAGCGGCGCCACCGGCTCCGGCAGGTCGAGGCCGCGCAGCCCCGTCTCGCCGTGCACGTGGGCCGCGGTCACGAGCGGACGGACGAGCGGCCTGTCGCAGCCGGCATGGACCGGGATGCCGGGCCGCCCCATGAGGTCCCGGATGCGCCGCGCATTCGCCTCCGTGCGCGCGAGCGGCACGTTCCCGCCCACGGTCGTGATGCCGAGGATGTCCAGCTCCGGGGACGCCATCGCCAGCATTAGCATCACGGCGTCGTCCTGGCCGGGATCGCAGTCGATGAGCACGGGGATGTCTGCCATGGGCGTCGATCATGGCCGTCGGCCGCGGCCTTTCCAAGCCTTCCGCGCCCCTCCGCTTTCCGGCTACAAACACCGACTGGAAACCA
>VGDA01000124.1 GCA_016869915.1 Alphaproteobacteria bacterium | reverse complement strand
GGACGTGCAGAACCTCCCGATGTTCCTCGAGGTCAATGGCGAGCGCGTGCAGAAGGGCTCGACCAGCACGATGATCTTCGGCGTCGCGCACATCGTCCACTACATGTCGCAGTTCATGGTGCTCGAGCCGGGCGACCTGATCACGACCGGCACGCCGCCGGGCGTGGGCGCCGGCTTCAAGCCGCCGCGCTTCCTCAAGGCCGGCGACCGCATGCGCGTCGGCATCGAGGGCCTCGGCGAGCAGAACCAGGCCGTCGTCGCCTGGCGCTGATCGCCTGCCGCGGGGGGATGCGCGGGCCTTCCGCGCGTCCCCCTCGCCCTGCCTGGCCGCGATGAGCCGGCCACCCGTTCCCTTCACCGCCGCCGGTGTCGCCCGCGGCCTCGCGCGCGGCTCGGCGCTCTCGCCGGGCGTGCTCGCCTATGGCGTCGTCTTCGGCGTGCTCGCCGGCGAGGCCGGGCGCAGCGCGCTCGAGGCGGTGCTGATGAGCGCGCTCATCCATTCGGGCAGCGCGCAGCTCGCGGCCCTGCAGGGCATGGCCACCGGCCCCTTCGTCGCGCCGATCGTGGCGACGATCCTGCTCACCAACGCGCGCTACGTGCTCTACGGCGCCGCGCTGCGCGGCTGGTACGGCGCCGCGCCGCCCGCCGGCGCCTGGCCCAGCCTCTTCCTGCTCGGCGACGGCAACTGGGCGATGGCGATGAAGGAGCACGAGCAGGGGCGCCACGACGGCGGCTTCCTTCTGGGCTCCGGCCTCGCCCAGTTCGTGCCCTGGACGATCGGGACGTGGATCGGGCATGCCACCGGCTCGGCCATCGCCGACCCGCGGCGCTTCGGCATGGACTTCATGATCGTCGCGCTCGCCGCCGCCATGGCGACGGCCTTCTGGCGCGGGCGCGCGAGCCTCGCGCCGGCCGGCGTGGCGCTGGCCACGGCGCTCGCGGTGCATGCCTGGATGCCCGGCGGCTGGACGGCGCTCGCCGCGGGCCTCGCCGGCGCGGCTACCGCGTGGATGCTGCATGACGACGAGTCCTGACTTCCTGCTCGCGCTCGCGGCGATGGCCGCCGCGTCCTATGCGTGCCGCCTCGGCGGGTTCGCGGCGATGCGCTTCGTGCGCTCGACCCCGCGCTTGGAGGCGGCACTGCGCGCGGTGCCCCTCTCGGTGATGGTCGGCATCGTCGCGCCGTCGCTGGGGAACTCGGGCCCGGCCGAGTGGATCGGCCTGGCGGCTGTGGCTCTTGCCATGCGCCTTTCCGGCAACAACGACCCGCTCGCCGCGATGATCGGCGTCGCGGCGGTCGCCACGGCGCGCGCGCTGGGCCTTTGAGCCGGGCTCGCGCTTGTCGTCGCGCGCGGCTTCGCTAGTCTCGCGCCGGGCCAGGAGGAGCATGCGCGCGTGAGCGAGACCAGGGCGACGACCGATGGCGGGCGGGCGGTGACGCTGCGCTTCGAGAAGGCCGAATACGAGGCGCGCCTTGCGCGCGCGCGGGCCGAGATGGCGCGCCGCGGCCTCGCGGCGGTTCTGCTCTACGCGCAGGAATCGCACTACTACCTGACCGGCTTCGACGGCGGCGGCTACGTCTTCTACCAGTGCGGCGTCGCCACGGCCGATGGCAGGCTGGTGCTGCTGACGCGCCGGCCGGACCTCGCCCAGGCGCGCGACACCTCGCTCTACGACGACATACGCATCTGGTACGACGCGGAGGACCAGGACCCGGCGCGCGAGCTGCGCGGCATCCTCGCGGAGCTCGGCCTGCGCGGGGAGCGCATCGGCATCGAGCTCGCGACCTACGGCCTCACGGGCTTCAACCACCACCTCACGCGCGACGCGCTCGACGGGTTCTGCACGCTGGTCGACGCCTCGGACCTCGTGCGCGCGCAGCGCCTGGCGAAGTCGCCGGCCGAGCTCGCCTTCGTGCGCCGCGCCGCCGCGCTTGCCGACGACGCCATCGAGGCGATGGTCGCCGCCGGCGGCGCGGGGACGATCGACAGCGCGATCACCGCCGCCGGCGTCGCGGCGATGCTTCGGGGCGGCGGCGACATGCCGCCCGCGGGCCCGCTGGTGAATTCGGGGCGCCGCGCGGTCTATGGCCGCGGCGTCGGCGGCCCGCGCCGCCTCGACGCGCAGGACCAGGTGATGCTGGAGCTCGGCGCGTCCTTCTGCCGATACAACGCCTGCATCGAGCACAGCGTCGCGATCGGAACGCCGCGCGCGCGCCAGGTCGAGATGTTCGACGTCGCGCGCGACACGCTCGTCGCGATGACCGAGGCCGCGCGGCCCGGCGAGCCCGTGGGCCGCATCGCGGAGGTCTTCCTCGAGCGCCTCGACCGCGCGGGATTCGCGCGCCAGCGCTTCGCCGCCTGCGGCTACTCGCTCGGCGCCACGTTCAGGCCGAGCTGGATGGACGTGCCGCCGATGATCCACGCCGGCAACCGCCAGGAGCTGCTGCCGGGCATGACGCTTTTCCCGCACGTGATGCTGGGCGACATGGAGGCCGGCATCGCGGCGGGCGTGGGTTGGACGATCCTGGTCGGCGAGCGCGGCGCGGAGGTGCTGAGCCGACTGCCGCTGGAGCTCCACCGGCGCTGAGCCATCGTCAGGGCGCCGCGCCGCCCTGCGACTCGCGCGACGCCGGCACGAGGCCCGAGGCGCGCAGCCGCATCAGCATCGACAGCATGTCGAACCAGAACGGCGCGCCGATCATCGTGGCGAGCGCCGTCACCAGCCAGCCGAGCGGGTAGAGGAAGAACTTCGTCGCGAGGCTGGACAGGGAATCCGCGCAGGACGCCTCGTCCATGACGCGCGTGCAATTCCCCCAGCCGATGGGCAGCGCCGGCACCCTTGCGGAGACGAACTCACTGCGCTTCGCCGCATCCGGCTCGCGGGCCACCATCGCCGCCGCCGCGACGAGCTCGGCGCGCAGCCAGCCGTCGTCATGGATGATGATCGCGGCCTGGAAGACGCTGGCGTTCGCGACGACCGCCGCGGCGAGCGCGACCAGGAAGGTCGCGACCTGGGTGCGCCGCTTGTACCAGCCGCTGACGCGCGCCATCGAATCGTCGAAGCGGCGCGCGAGCTCGGCGCGCAGGTCGTCGAGGCTGCCGCGGGCCGCCCCCAGCGTGCCGATGGCCAGCTCGCGCAGGGCGGGATGCTCGAGCCGCGCGGCGAATTCCCCCGCCCCGGCGAGGCTGCGATCGACCATGCCCGAGAGCCGCGCCAGCAGCTCGCAGAGCCCGAGCGCGGTCTCCTCTTGCGCGGCGAAGCCGGCCGGGTCCGGCGGCGGGTCGCCGGCCAGCGCGGTGGAGGCGTCCTTGATCGCGTCGGCGAGCCGGGTCGTCGCGGCGATGGCGGCGGAGAAGGCCGCGCGATCCGCCTGCATGTCGAGCAGCAGGACCGGCTCGCGCGCCTGCAGCCGCGTGGCCTCCTCCTTCGCGGCGGCGAAGGCGTCGCGCAGGGCGATCCACTTTCCCCTGTCGCCGGGGCTCGCGCGCCATGCACCGAGCGCCTGGCGCAGCTCGGCCGCCGGTCCGTTGCGCGCCGCGATGTCGACGAGCACGGCGGCGAAGACATGCGCCGGGATGTAGGACGGGTCCTTGCCGTGCCCCGCACCCTCCGCCGGCCCGGGGCCGCGACGATCGGCGAGGCCCTTCAGCAGCGTGTGGTCGTAGAAGCGGGCGAGCAGCGCGCCGCCGCCTTCCTTGCCCGCGAAGGACTGGAGGAGGTTCCCGACGCCCGCGCGCAGCGTGTTCGCGCGCCACGCCATCACCTGCGACAGCGCCTCGACGGCCGCCGTGACGACCAGGCTCATGGCGAGGAAGAACACCACCAGCCCGATCGCGATATCCAGCCAGAACCCCATGGAAGATACCCCCTGCGTGGCTTTTCGTCCCCGACGACGCGTCGTTGCGCGCCTGCCGACACTCGGCCACGCTGGACGGCGACGCGCAAGGGCGGGGGACGGATGGAGCGGGGTGGCGGGAAGAGCGTCGCGTGCATCGGCCTCGCCGCCGTGGCGCGCGTGCTCGGCGTGCCCGCGATCCCGCCCGTCCCGACCAAGGTCCAGGCGCTCTCCTTCCACGAGGCCTGCAGCGGCGCCGCGGCGGTCGCGGCCGCGGCGATCGCCGCGCGCGGCCATCGCGCGCTGCTCGCCTCAGCCATCGGCGACGACACGGTTGGCGACAGGCTCGTGCGCGAGCTCGCGGCGCGCGGGGTCGACGTCTCGCGCCTCGCGCGCGTCGCCGGCGCGGCCACGCCCACGGCCGCGACCATCCGCGCCGCGGATGGCGGCAGCCTCGTGGCGACGCATCGCGGCGCGCTCGCCGAGCCGCCCGCGGCCCATGCCGACGCGCTCGGGGCCTGCGACGCCCTTCTCGCGGACCGGTCCTGGCCCATGCTCGCCGCGCGCGCCTTCGCGGCGGCCGCGCCGCGCGGCGTGCCGCGCGTGCTCGAGCTCGCGGCCGGCGAGGAGGCCGCGCCGGGCCTCGTCGCGCTGGCGAGCCATGTCGTTCTGCTCGCGCCCGGCGCCGACGCGCGCGTGGCGCTCGCCGCCGCCGCCGAAGCGGGAGGCGCGATGCGCATCGCGCTCGGCGCGGGCTTTGCGCTTGCCTGGGCCGGACCCGGCGGGGCCGGCATGCTGCCGGCGCAGGACGCGGCACCCGCCGCCGCGCGCCCCGCGCCGGGTGCCTTCTGCGCCGTGCTCGCGCTTTCGCTCGCGTGCGGCGTCGCGCTGCCCGGGGCCCTGCACGCCGCCGCGCGGTCCGCCGCGCGCGAGGCGGCCGTCCCCTCGACCGCATTCGCCGCCTCCTGACCGGCGCCACGCCTCCACGCGAAGGGAAAAGCCATGCCCACGACGATCCTCGAGGACATCCGCCTCGCCGACGGCACGCCCGCCGCGATCACCATCCGCGACGGACGCATCGCCGCGATCGGCGCGCCGCCGCCGCCATCGCCGGGCGAGGAGCGCATCGACGGCGGCGGCGCGCTCGCGCTGCCCGGCCTGGTCGAGGCGCATGCGCATCTCGACAAGACGCTGCTCGGCATGAAGTGGTACCGCAACGACGTCGGCCCTAGCCTCGTCGATAAGATCGAGAACGAGCGGCTGCAGCGCCGCGTCCTCGGCATCGACCCCGCGCGGCAGTCCGCGCGCCAGGTCGTGCTCGCGCTGTCGAAGGGCTCGACCCATGTCCGCACCCATGTCGACGTCGACACCGAGATCGGACTCTCGGGGATCGAGGGCATCCTCGCGACGCGCGAGCGCTTCCGCGACGAGGTCGACATGCAGGTCGTCGCCTTCCCGCAGAGCGGCATGCTGGTCCGGCCGGGCACGCTCGAGCTGATGGAGGCCGCGATGCGCGCGGGCGCCGACGTGGTCGGGGGCCTCGATCCCTGCGCCATCGACCGCGACCCGCGCGCGCATCTCGACGCGGTCTTCGCGCTGGCGCAGAAATTCGGCGCGCCGGTCGACATCCATCTCCACGAGCCCGGCGAGCTCGGCGGGTTCTCGATGGAGCTGGTGGTGGAGCGCACCAGGGCGCTGGGCATGCAGGGCCGCGTGGTGGTGAGCCACGCCTTCTGCCTCGGCATGGCGGACGCGGCCTATGTCGCGCGCCTCGTCGAGCAACTCGCCGAGGCGCGCGTGGCGATCATGAGCCATGGCGCGCCCTACCGGCCCGTCCCGTCGGTGCGCCAGCTCCACGACGCGGGCGTGGTCCTGTGCTGCGGCTCCGACGGCATACGCGACACCTGGGGTCCCTATGGCAACGCGGACATGCTGGAGCGCGCGATGATCGTCGGCCTGCGCAACAACCTGCGCCGCGACGACGAGGTCGAGCTCGCGCTCGACATGGTGACCCATGGCGGCGCCAGGGCGATGGAGCTCGAGGGCTATGGCCTCGCGGCCGGCTGCCACGCCGACATCGTGCTGGTCGACGCCGAGGCACCGGCCGAGGCGGTGGCCGCGCGCCCGCCGCGCCGCCTCGTGCTCAAGCGCGGGCGCGTCGTCGCGCGCGACGGCAGGGCGCTGGCGACCGCGCCCTGAGGCGCCGCGCGGCGCTTGGCAGCCGCGCCCCGCGCTTGCGAAGATCGCGCGATCGTCACGAGAACGGCGGAGCCCCATGGCACGGCACACATTCTTCTGCGTCGACGCACATACCTGCGGCAACCCCGTGCGCGTCGTCGCCGGCGGCTTCCCCTGGCTCAAGGGCGAGACGATGATGGAGCGCAGGCTCGACTTCCTCGCCAACCACGATTGGATCCGCACCGGACTGATGTTCGAGCCGCGCGGCCACGAGGTGATGTCCGGCTCGATCCTCTACCCGTCGACGCGCCCGGACTGCGACGTCGGCGTGCTGTTCATCGAGGTGTCGGGCTGCCTGCCGATGTGCGGCCACGGCACGATCGGCACGGTGACCGTGGCGATCGAGCGCGGCCTGGTGACGCCGCGCACGCCGGGCGTGCTGCGCCTCGAGACGCCGGCGGGGCTGGTGGTCGCGGAGTACACGCAGGTCGGCGAGTACGTGGAATCGGTGAAGCTCACCAACGTGCCGGCCTTCCTGCACACGAGGGACCTCGCGATCGTCGACCCGGAGCTCGGGCCGCTCAGGGTCGACGTCGCCTATGGCGGCAACTTCTACGCCATCGTCGAGCCGCAGGGCCGCTACACGGACCTGTCGGACTTCGCGGCGACCGAGATCCAGCGCATGAGCCCGCGCATCCGCCGCCTCGTCAACGAGGCCGCGACCTTCGTCCACCCGGAGAACCCGAACATCAAGGGCTGCACCCACGTGCAATGGACCGGGCGGCCGACGCAGCCCGGCGCGCAGGGCCGCAACGCCGTCTTCTACGGCGACAAGGCGATCGACCGCAGCCCCTGCGGCACGGGCACCTCGGCGCGGCTGGCGCAGCGCTGGTCGCGCGGCCTGCTGAAGACCGGCGAGAGCTTCGTGCACGAGAGCATCATCGGCTCGATGTTCACCGGCGGCGTGAAGGCCGAGGCGGGCGTCGGCAACTACGCGGCGATCGTCCCGACGATCGAGGGCTGGGCGCGCGTCACCGGCCTCAACACGATCTTCATCGACGACCGCGATCCCTACGCGAAGGGCTTCATCCTGCAGTAGCGCCGCCGCCCGGGAAGAACGGCGCCAGCGCGCGGCGGATGCGCGCGAGCGGCGCCTCCCCGCCCGCCGGGATGGCGAAGCGCTCGCCGGTGATGCGCTCGAAGGCGTCGATGTAGACCCGCGCGGTGGCGAGGATGACTTCCTCGGGGATGGGCGGGATCTCGTCGCGATAGGGATCGCAGCGCGCCGCGACCCAGCTGCGCATGAAGTCCTTGTCGAAGCTCTCCGGGCGCTGGCCCGCGGCGAGCCGCGCGGGATAGCTGCCCGCGAACCACCAGCGGCTGGAATCCGGCGTGTGGATCTCGTCGGCCAGCACGATGCGGCCCGTCGCGTCGAGGCCGAACTCGTACTTGGTGTCGGCGAGGAGCAGGCCGCGCGCGGCGCCGATCTCCTGCCCGCGCGCGAAGAGCGCGAGGGCGTGGCGGCCCAGTTCCTCCCACTGCGCGGCGGTCAGCAGCCCGCGCGACAGGATCTCGTCCGGCGTCAGCGGCTCGTCGTGGCCGCCGTCGAAGGCCTTGGTCGTCGGGGTCAGGACCGGCGCGGGGAGGCGCTCGTTGTCGCGCAGCCCGTCGGGGAAGTCGTGGCCGTACATGCGCCGCCGGCCGGCCTTGTACATCGTCAGGATCGAGGTGCCGGTCGTGCCGGCGAGGTAGCCGCGCACGACGACCTCGACCGGCAGGATGTCGAGGCGCCGCGCCAGGACGACGTTCGGGTCCGGGTAGGAGATCACGTGGTTGGGGCAGATGTCCCTCGTCGCCTCGAACCAGAAGCGCGCGGTCTGCGTCAGCACCATGCCCTTCCAGGGGATGGCGGCGAGGATGCGGTCGAAGGCGCTGATGCGGTCGCTGGCGACGATGATTCGCCGCCCGTCCGGCAGGTCGTAGTTGTCCCGCACCTTGCCGCGATAGTGGTTCGGCAGCTCGGGGATGGTGGCGTCGGGGAGGACGCTGCTCGCGTCGGCGCGGATCTCTCGGTCCATGGCGCGGAGTATCCAAGCCCCGCGCCCGGCGCAAGCCCCCTCCGCCCCGCGCTGGCGGCGGCATGGAAGTTGCGTCTAACTTCGCTCCCGCGCCGGGCCCCCGCCCGGCCTCGTCCCGACCCACGCAAGCGGAGGCCCCGCCCGCATGACCTGGTCCATCGTCGCCCATGACCTCGACACCGGCGAGATCGGCGTCGCCGTCGCGACGCGTTTCTTCGCCGTCGGCGCGATCGTCCCGCATGTCGAGCCCGGCGTCGGCGCCATCGCCACCCAGGCGCTCGTGAACCCGTTCTACGGCATCGATGGCATGAAGCTTCTGCGCGCCGGCCTGCCGGCCTCCGAGGCGATGGCGCGGCTGCTCGAGCTCGATGCCGGCCGCGCGTCGCGCCAGGTGCACATGATCGATGCGGCCGGGCGCTCGGTTGCCCATACCGGAGGCAATTGCGTCGACTGGGCGGGCCATGTCGTCCATGAAGGCTTCTCGGTCGCCGGCAACATGCTGGCGGGCGAGCGCGTCGTGCGCGACACGGCCGCCGCCTTCGCGGCGACCAAGGGGCTGGGGCTCGCCGAGCGCTTCCTCGCCGCGCTCGAGGCGGGCGAGGCCGCGGGCGGCGACAAGCGCGGCAAGCAGTCCGCGGCGATCCGCATCCACGCGACCGAG
>VGDA01000123.1 GCA_016869915.1 Alphaproteobacteria bacterium | reverse complement strand
GGTGCGGTCGTCGAGGCGCTGCGCGCGCTCCTCGATCAGGCGGCGCGGGTCGCCGAGGCCGAGCGCCAGCGCCTCGAGCCGCGCGCGACGCTCGCGCGACAGGCGGTTGAGCGCCGCCACCAGCGACGCGCCGGCGCGGCTGGTGCGCGCGAGCAGGTCGCGGCGCACCGGCACGGCCAGCTCGGCGGCCGCGGTCGGCGTCGGCGCACGCTGGCTCGCGGCGAAGTCGATCAGCGTCGTGTCCGTCTCGTGGCCGACCGCGGATACCAGCGGGATCGCGCTCGCGGCGGCGGCGCGCACCACGACCTCCTCGTTGAAGGCCATCAGGTCCTCGAGGCTGCCGCCGCCGCGCGCGACGATCAGCAGGTCCGGGCGCGGCACCGCGCCGCCCGGCGCGAGCGCGTTGAAGCCGGCGATCGCCTCGGCGATGCGCGCGGGCGCGTCGGCGCCCTGCACCGGCACCGGCCAGACCAGGACGCGGCGCGGGAAACGGTCCGCGAGGCGGTGCAGGATGTCGCGGATGACCGCGCCGGTCGGCGAGGTGACGACGCCGATCACCTCCGGCAGGAAGGGCAGCGGTCGCTTGCGCCCGGCGTCGAACAGGCCTTCCGCGGCGAGGCGGCGGCGGCGCTCCTCGATCATCTTCAGCAGCGCGCCCTCGCCCGCCATCTCCATCTGGTCGACGACCAGCTGGTACTTGGAGCGCGCGCCATAGGTCGTGACGCGGCCGGTGCAGACCACCTCCAGCCCCGCCTCGGGCTTCACCTGCAGCCGCGCGACCTGGCTGCGCCAGCACACGCCGTCGATCAGCGAATCGGCGTCCTTGAGCGCGAAATAGACATGGCCGGAGGCCGGGCGCGTCACGCCGGAGAGCTCGCCGCGCACGCGCACGCGCTCGAAGTCGGATTCGAGCCGCCGCCTGATGGCGCCGGAGAGCTCCGACACCGACATCTCGGGAAGATTGCCTAGCCTCGGTTCCGCCATGGGCTTCCTGCCGCTTCGGGGCGCATGATACAAGCCGCAGCCCTCCAAGCGGAATAGACGAAGCGCGCGCATGAGGATCCTCGTCGTTGGTTCGGGCGGCCGCGAGCACGCCCTGTGCTGGGCGATCGCCGCCTCGCCCCTGTGCCGCAAGCTCTGGTGCGCGCCCGGCAACGCGGGCATCGCGGCCGAGGCCGCGTGCGTGCCCATCGCCGCCGACGACGTGGAGGGGCTTGTCGCCTTCGCGCGCGCCGAGGCCGTCGACTTCGTCGTCGTCGGGCCGGAGCAGCCGCTCGTCCTGGGCCTCGTCGACCGCCTCGCGGCGGCCGGCATCAAGGCCTTCGGGCCAGGGGCGGCGGCGGCGGCGCTCGAGGGCTCGAAGGGCTGGATGAAGGATTTCTGCGCCCGCCACGGAATTCCCACCGCGGGCTATCGCCGCTTCACCGACCCGGAGGCCGCGCGCGCCCATGTCCGCGCGACCGGCGCGCCGATCGTGGTCAAGACCGACGGCCTCGCCGCGGGCAAGGGCGTGGTGGTCGCGACCAGCGTCGACGAGGCGATCGCCGCGATCGATGCCGCGATGGTCGGCGGCGCCTTCGGCAAGGCGGGTGCGGAGATCGTGGTCGAGGAATTCCTCGAGGGCGAGGAGGCGAGCTTCTTCGCGCTGTGCGACGGCGAGCATGCGATCTCGCTTGGCGCGGCGCAGGACCACAAGCGCGTCGGCGACGGAGACACCGGACCCAACACCGGCGGCATGGGCGCCTATTCGCCCGCCCCGGTCGTCGACGCGGCGATGGCCGCGCGGATAATGGACGAGATCGTGCGCCCGACCGTCGCCGGCATGCGCGCCGATGGCGTCCCCTACAAGGGCGTGCTCTTCGCGGGCGTGATGATCGGCGCGGCGGGGCCGCGGTTGATCGAGTTCAACGTCCGCTTCGGCGACCCCGAATGCCAGGCGCTCGTCTCGCGCCTGATGTCCGACATCCTGCCCGCGCTGGTCGCCTCGGCGGATGGCGAACTGCGCAATTTCCACCTGCGCTGGCGCGACGTCGTGGCGCTCACCGTGGTGATGGCCGCGAAGGGCTATCCCGGCGCCTACGAGAAGGGCACGGAGATACGCGGCCTCGGGGCAGCGGCGAAGCTGCCCGGCGCCACGATCTTCCATGCCGGCACGGCAGCCTCCGGCGACAAGATGCTTGCGACCGGCGGTCGCGTGCTCTCGGTCACCGGAACGGGGCGCAGCGTGCGCGAGGCGCAGGCCCGCGCCTATGCCGCGGTCGACGCGATCGACTGGCCGGGCGGCTTCTGCCGCCGCGACATCGGCTGGCGGGCGGTCGCGCGCGAGGACGGCAAGGCGTGAGCCGCGACCCGCACGGCCTCGAGCATCCCTGGGCGGATGGTCCCGCGCAGGGCACGCTGCGCGAGGTGGCGCCGGGCCTCCACTGGCTGCGCATGCGCGTGCCCTTCCCGCCGGAGCACATCAACCTCTGGCTCGTCGAGGATGGCGAGGGCTGGACGATCGTCGATTGCGGGCTCGGGCTCGACGAGACCCGCGCCGCCTGGGAACGCATCTTCGCCGATGGGCTCGGCGGGCGGCCCGTCACGCGCATCCTGGTGACGCATTTCCATCCCGACCATCTGGGGCTCGGCACATGGCTCTCCGCGCGCTGGGACGCCGAGGTCTGGATGACGCAGGGCGAGTGGATGACCGCGCGCGGCGTCCACCCTGAGGCCGGCGCGGCGGAGATCGCCAACAAGCTCGCCTTCTACCGTCGCAATGGCGTGCCGGAGGCATCGCTCCAGGGCTTCGCGACACCGCCGAATTCCTTCTACCGCTCGATGGTGCCGGCGATCCCGCAGCGCTTCGTGCGCCTGTCCGGGGGGCAGTCCCTGCGCATCGGCGCGCATGAATGGCGCGTGGTCATCGGCCGCGGCCACTCGCCCGAGCATGCATGCCTCTGGTGCCCGGCGCTGGGTGCGCTGGCCTGCGGCGACATCCTGCTGCCGCGCATCTCGCCGAATGTCTCGGTCTGGGCGACCGAGCCGCTGGGCGATCCGCTCGGCGAGTACCTCTCCTCGCTCGACGGCTTCGCCGGCGTGCCGGAGGACACGCTGGTGCTGCCGGCGCATGGCCAGCCCTATCGCGGCATCCATCGCCGCATCGCCGCGCTGCGCGCGCACCACGACGAGCGCCTCGACCGCATCGTAGCGGCGCTCGCCGAGGGGCCGCGCCACGCCGTCGGCTGCTTCCCGCTCCTGTTCCGGCGCGAGATCGGCGCCGCCAACATGGGCCTCGCGCTCGGCGAGGCGGTGGCGCATCTCCACCGCCTCGTCTCGCAGGGCCGCGCGACGCGGCTGCCGGCCTCAGGCGGAATCCAGCTCTTCGCCGCCGCCTGAGTCCGGCGCCGGGCGCCATCAGTTCGTCGCCTGGCCGGTGGCCTGGCCGCGACGCTCCGCCGCCCGCGCGCGCTGGGCCGCGCGCTCTTCCGGCGTCATGTTCGCCGCGCGCTCGCGTGCCGCCTGGCGCTGCGCATCGGCCCTCTGGCGCTCCTCCGGCGTCATGCGCTCGCGCGCCTCGGCGCGCCGTGCGCGGCGCTCCTCCACGGCCTTCTGCCGCTCCTCGGCCGACATCGCCTGCCAGCGGCGGCGCTCGGCCTCGCGCTGCTCCTGCGTCATGCGCGGGCGCGAAACGGACTCGCCCGCCGCCGCGCCCCCGGGCATGCCCTGCGCCTGGGCGAGGCCGGGGACCGAGACCAGCAGTGCCAGCGTCGCCGCGCGCAGCGCCTTCGCGGGCATGCAGCCCGCATCGATGTTCGTCGTCGTCGCCATCGTCACCCCCTCGGTTTCGAAGCGGCGCTGGAGCGCGCCCTTCGCGACGATGTCTACTCGCCCTGCGCCGCGGCCGGGCGCAGGCATCGGCATTAGGCGCCGCCGCCCTCGCGCCTAGCACGGAAGAACGAACGCAGCGACTCGCCAGCCTCCTCGGCGAAGGGCCCCTGCTCTACCTCGCAGCGCCAGTGGCACGTCGGCTGCGCGAAGATCCGCGGGCCGTGCAGCACGCCGCCGCCCTTCGGGTCGGGGGCGGCGAAGACCACGCGCGACAGCCGCGCGAAGCTCGCCGCGGTCGCGCACATGGCGCAGGGCTCCAGCGTGACGTAGAGCGCGCAGCCCGGCAGGCGCTTGGCGCCGAGCTGCGCGGCGGCCTCGCGGATGGCGAGCATCTCGGCATGCGCCGTGGGGTCGCGCCGCGCCTCGACCAGGTTGTGCGCGCGCGCCAGAACGGCGCCGTCCGGCCCGACAAGCACCGCGCCCACCGGCACCTCGCCCGCGCGCGCCGCCGCCTCCGCCTCGGCGAGCGCGAGGCGCATCGTCGCCGCGTCGAAATCCGCCCTGTCCATGTTCGCGACATTCCCGCCGCGCGGCCGGCGCGGTCAATGCCGCTCGCCGCGAGGGCGCCGCTCTGCTACATCGCGCGCCATGAACCCAGAGCATCCCGGCGAGCGCGTCGCCAAGGTGATCGCGCGCTCCGGCCGCGCCTCGCGCCGCGACGCCGAGCGTCTGGTCGCAGAGGGGCGCGTGAGCGTGAACGGCGAGGTCCTCTCCTCGCCGGCGCGCAACGTCGCGGCCGGGGACGTCGTCGCGATCGACGGCGTGCCGCTCGCCGCGCCGTCGCGCACGCGGCTCTTCCGCTTCCACAAGCCCGACCGCTGCATCACGGCGGCACGCGACCCCGAGGGCCGCCGCACGATCTACGACGTTCTGCCGCCCGAGCTGCCGCGGCTGATGCCGATCGGCCGGCTCGACTGGAGCTCGGAAGGCCTGCTGCTGCTCACCAACGACGGCGAGCTCAAGCGCCATCTCGAGCTGCCCGCCACCGCCTGGATCCGCCGCTACCGCGTGCGCGCCTTCGGCGACCCGCCCGACGCGCCGACGATCGCGCGGCTCGCCCGGGGGATCGAGATCGACGGCGTGCGCTACGACCGGATCGAGACCGCGATCGACCGTCGCCAGGGCGGCAATGTCTGGCTGACCATGGCGCTGCGCGAGGGCAAGAACCGCGAGATCCGGCGCGTGCTCTCGCATCTCGGTCTGGAGGTGAACCGGCTGATCCGCGTCTCCTACGGCGCGTTCCAGCTCGGCCAGCTCGTGCCCGGCGCGGTCGAGGAGGTGCCGGCCCGCGCGCTCCGCGACCTCGTCGGCGGCGCGTTCGGCAAGGCGCCGCCGCGGCGCTGAACGGCGGGAGGGGAGGCTCGATGCGCATCGTCGCCGGACGCCATCGCGGCCTCGCGCTGGAGCCGCCCGCCGACGCACGCATCCGCCCCACCGCCGACCGCGTGCGCCAGGCGATCTTCGACGTGCTGGAGCACCGCTTTGGCGTCGGCGCGGCATCGCCGCTGCGCGGCGCGGTGGTGCTCGACGTCTTCTGCGGCTCGGGCGCGATGGGCATTGAGGCGCTGTCGCGCGGCGCCCTGCGCTGCACGTTCCTCGACTCCGACCAGGGCGCCCTGGCGCTTACCGAACGCAACGCCCGGCGCGCGCGCGAGACCGCCGCCGCGCGCTTCCTGCGCCGCGACGCCTCGCAGCCCGGCAAGGGAAGCGGCGACGCGACGCTCGTCTTCATGGATCCGCCCTGGGGCGAGGAGCTTGCGCCGCGCGCGCTCGCCGCGCTGCGCGACCAGGGCTGGCTCGCGCCCGGCGCCATCGCCTGCGTCGAGACCGGCGACCGCGAGCGCTGCGACCCGCCGGACGGCTTCGAGCCGCTGGACGAGCGCCGGCACGGTCGCGCGCGCGTCGCGTTCATGCGGTTCGCCGGGCACGCGGCATAGCGGAGCGATCCTGCCTCGCCCCTTGCGCATGGGCGCGGCAAGCTTGTTATGATAAGTCATAGAGATGCGTGGTCCGGCCGGGAAGCCGCGACGCCGCCCGGGGACCACGGGGGGAGGCGCATGGCACAGGGGCTTTCGGAGCCCACGTCCGGGGAAGGCGTGCCGGCAGGGCGCATCGGCGCGGTCGCGACGATCCGCGCCGTGGTCGACGAAGCCCTCAGCCATGCCGGCGCGGCGCTGCTGACCGGCATCATCCTGGTCGTGCTGGGCGGCGTCGTCTCGCGCTACGTCTTCAACGCGTCGTTCAGCTGGACCGAGGAAGCCGGGCTCTGGCTCTTCACCTTCCTGATCTTCACCGTCCTGCCGATCGCCACGCGACGCAGCCGGCACATCGCGCTCACGCTCGTGTCGGACATGCTGCCGCCTGCCGGGCGCAGGCTCGTCGCGGTGCTGGCAAGCGCGACGATCACCTACACCGTCATCCGGCTGCTTGCCGCCGGCATCGAGATCGCCGCGATGACGTCGGGCACCAGCATCACGCTGGGCCTGCCGTCCTGGTGGCAATACGCCGTCATCCCGGCCTCGGCCGGCATCCTCCTCGCCTGCCAGGTCCTCGAGCCCTTCGAGCCCGGCAGCGACCGGCCCGCCGGCATCGCTGCCCTCGTCCTCGCGGTCGTCGCCTGGATCCTGGTCGACGTGCTGGAGGCGATGGGCATCGAGAGCGGCCGCCCCGCGCTGCTGCTCGGCATCGCCTTCGTGGCCACGCTGCTGCTTGGCGTGCCCGTCGCCTATTGCATGCTCTTCGCGGCCTTCCTCGCCAGCGACGCGGGCGACCTGCTGCCGCCCGCCGCCGTGGTCCACAACGTCGTCGTCGGCTCCTCGAAATTCGTGCTGCTCGCGATCCCGCTCTTCATCGCCGCGGCGCAGGTCATGAATGCGGGCGGGCTGACGGTGCGGCTGCTCGCGCTCGCCCGCTCGCTGGTCGGGCATCTGCGCGGCGGCCTGGCGCAGGTCAACGTCGTGACCAGCGTCTTTTTCGGCTTCGATTCCGGGTCGTCGACGGCCGACGCATCGCTGCTCGCGAAGATGACCGTGCCGGAGATGGTGCGCAACGGCTACCCGGCGCCGTTTTGCTGCGCGGTGATCGCGGCCTCGGCGATCCTGCCCAACATCATCCCGCCCTCGATCGCGATGCTGGTCTTCGCGTCGGTCTCCAACGTCTCGGTCGGCAAGCTGTTCCTGGCGGGGATCGTGCCGGGCCTGCTGATCGCGGGGCTGCTGATGGCGGTCGTCTATGTCCAGGCGCGGCGCCAGGGCTACGGCACGGCCAACGCCAGGCCGTCCTGGCGCGGCATCGCCTCGCCGCTGCTGATGGCGGTGCCGGTGCTGCTGCTCTCCGTGATGATCATCGGCGGGATCCGCTTCGGCGTCGTGACCGCGACCGAGGCCGGGGTCGTGGCCGTGGTCTACGCGCTGGCGATCGGCGTCTTCTTCTATCGCGACCTGCGGCTGCCGGCGATCTGGCGGGGCCTGCGCGAATCGAGCGTCGACAGCGGCATGGTCGGCTTCATGATCGGCGTCGCCGCCCCGTTCGCCTGGGTGCTGGTTTCCGGGCGCGTGCCCCAGGGCTTCCTCCAGTTCATGCTTACCTATGTCAGCGAAGGCTGGGCGGTGCTGCTGTGCCTCAACGCGCTGATGCTGTTCGCGGGCATGTTCCTCGATCTGACCGCCATCATGCTGATCGTCGTGCCGATCGCGCTGCCGCTGGTCCTGCAGCTGGGGATCGACCCCGTCCATTTCGGGATCGTCGTGGTCGTCAACCTGATGCTCGGCGGGCTGACGCCGCCCTACGGGTTGCTGGTCTTCATTCCCTCGGCGATCACCGGCACCTCGGTCCAGGCGACCTTCCGGGCGGTGATGCCGTTCCTGGCGATCCTCATCCTCGGCCTCGCGCTGATCACCTATGTCCCGTCGATCTCGCTCGCGCTCGTCCGGGCGGCGTTCTGAGAGCCGGGCGGGTGGGTCCGGGCTTCACCCATCACGCAAGGGCAAGGCGGATTTGCCCGATGATCCAGGAGGAGACGAGACGATGAAGCGTAACCTGACATTGGCGGCGGGCGCCCTCGCCGCGGGATTGCTGGCGGCGGTCGCGCCGGCCTTCGCCCAGGGCAAGATCACCTGCAAGTTCGGGGTGCTGGGCAACACGGATTTCCCAGGCACGATCGGCATGCAGCGCATGGCGGATCGCATCAACGCCGAGTCCAAGGGCGCCATCGAAGTGCAGATCTTCCCCAATTCGCAGCTCGGCGGCGAAAAGGAAATGGCCGAGGGCATGCGGCTGGGCTCGGTCTGCGGCGCGCCGGTCAATGTCTCGGTCATGAGCATCTGGGTGCCGGAGGGCCAGCTCTTCGACATGCCCTTCCTGTTCCGCGACGACAACCACGCCTATCGGGTGCTGTCCGGGGCGGTCGGCAAGCAGATGGCGGCGAAATACGAGCCGCACGGCTTCAAGGTGATCGGCTTCCTCGTGAACGGGACGCGCCATCCGCTCGGGAAGTTCCCGATCCTCACGCCCGACGACATCAAGGGCAAGAAGATCCGCGTGCTGCAAAGCCCGCTGCATGTGGAGCTGTGGAAGCTGCTGGGCGCCAATCCGACGCCGATCGCGTTCCCGGAGGTCTACAACGCCATGCAGACCGGCGTCGTCGACGCGATGGACAACGCCAAGACGACCTACTGGCTGTCGAAGTTCTACGAGGTCGGCCCGCACTTCACCGATCTCGGCCACATCTATTCGATCTCGGCGGTCGGCTTCTCGATGAATTTTTGGCGGCGCCTGTCGCCCGAGCTGCAGGCGCTGGTCCAGTCGGCCGGCGAGGAAGGCATCAAGCTGCAGGACCGGCTGATCGCCGAGGGCGACGAGGAGGCGATGGCCAAGGCGGTGGCCGCCGGG
>VGDA01000122.1 GCA_016869915.1 Alphaproteobacteria bacterium | reverse complement strand
ATCGGATCCTCGATCACGCCATGACGCGCGGCGAGGTCGGCGGACAGGGAATCGTCGAGAAGGTTCGCCACCGTCGCGCCCTGCCAGCCCGCGGCCATCGCCGCCATCGCCGGCGCGACCGACTCGCGCAGCGCGTGGATCAGGACGATGCGCGGCCCGGCCATGGCGCTGGTCGCGCGCCTCAGCGGCGCGCCACCATCAGCTTCTTGATCTCGGCGATCGCCTTCGCCGGATTGAGGCCCTTCGGGCAGGTCTTGGTGCAGTTCATGATCGTGTGGCAGCGATAGAGGCGGAACGGGTCCTCGAGCGCGTCGAGGCGCTCGCCCGTCGCCTCGTCGCGGCTGTCGGCGATCCAGCGATAGGCCTGCAGCAGCACGGCGGGCCCGAGGTAGCGGTCGCCGTTCCACCAGTAGCTCGGGCAGGACGTCGTGCAGGAGAAGCACAGGATGCATTCCCACATGCCGTCGAGCTTCGCTCGCTCCTCGGGGCTCTGCAGCCGCTCGCGGTCGGGCGGCGCGGAGTCGCTCTTGAGCCAGGGCTCGACGAGGCGCAGCTGCGCGTAGGCGTCGGTCAGGTCGGGCACGAGGTCCTTGACCACCGGCATGTGCGGCAGCGGGTAGATCCTGACCTCGTCGCCGCATTCCTCGATCGACTTCGTGCAGGCCAGCGTGTTGGTCCCCGCGATGTTCATCGCGCAGGAGCCGCACACGCCCTCGCGGCAGGAACGCCGGAAGGTCAGCGTCGGGTCGATCTCGTTCTTGATCTTGATCAGCGCGTCCAGGACCATCGGCGCGCAGCTGTCCATGTCGACATGGTAGGTGTCGATGCGCGGGTTGGCGCCGGTGTCGGGGTCCCAGCGATAGACCTTGAACGTCTTGGTGCGGGTCGCGCCCGCGGCCCGCGGATGCTCCTTGCCCGGGACGACCCTGGAATTCTGCGGCAGCGTGAACTCGGCCATTTTCCTGTGTCCGTCGGTCGGGGGATCAGTAGACGCGGGCCTTGGGCGGGAACGCCTGGACCTCGTTGGTGAGCGAGGTCAGCACGACGTCGCGGTAGTCGATCGCGACCTTCCCGGCGCCATCCATCCACGCCAGCGTGTGCTTCATCCAGTTGACGTCGTCGCGCTCCGGATGGTCCTCGCGCGCGTGTGCGCCGCGGCTCTCCTTGCGGTTGCTGGCGGAGTGCAGCGTGATGACGGCCTGCGCGATGAGGTTGTCGTACTCCAGCGTCTCGACGAGGTCGGAGTTCCAGACCAGCGAGCGGTCGGAGACGCCGATGCGCTCGCCGCGCGAGAAGATCGCGTCGACCTCGCGGCAGCCCTCCTCCAGCACGTCGGCGGTGCGGAAGACCGCGCAGTTGTTCTGCATCACGCGCTGCATGTCGGCGCGCAGGCGCGCGGTGGGCGCGTCGCCCTTCGCGTGGCGCAGGCGGTCGAAGCGCGCCAGCGCCGGATCGGCGGCGGAGGCCGGCAGCGGCTTGTGCGCCTCGCCCGGGCGGGTCGTCTCCGCGGCGCGCTTGGCGGCGGCGCGGCCGAAGACCACGAGGTCGAGCAGCGAGTTCGAGCCGAGGCGGTTGGCGCCGTGCACGGACACGCAGGCCGCCTCGCCAATCGCCATCAGGCTCGGCACGGCCTCGAGCCTGCCGTTGCGCTTGGTGACGACCTCGCCGTGGTAGTTCGTCGGGATGCCGCCCATGTTGTAGTGCACGGTCGGCAGGACCGGGATCGGCTCCTTCGTGACGTCGACGCCGGCGAAGATGCGCGCGGTCTCCGAGATGCCGGGCAGGCGCTCGTGCAGCAGCTTCGGGTCCAGGTGCTCGAGATGCAGGTGGATGTGGTCCTTGTTCGGGCCGACGCCGCGGCCCTCGCGGATCTCGACCGTCATCGAGCGCGAGACGACGTCGCGCGAGGCGAGGTCCTTCGCCGACGGCGCGTAGCGCTCCATGAAGCGCTCGCCGTTCGAGTTGGTGAGGTAGCCGCCCTCGCCGCGCGAGCCCTCGGTGATGAGGCAGCCGGCGCCGTAGATGCCGGTCGGGTGGAACTGCACGAACTCCATGTCCTGCAGCGGCAGGCCGGCGCGCAGCACCATGGCGTTGCCGTCGCCCGTGCAGGTATGGGCGGAGGTCGCGGAGAAGTAGGCGCGGCCGTAGCCGCCGGTGGCGAGCACGACCTTGTGCGCGCGGAAGCGGTGCAGCGTGCCGTCGAGCAGGTTCCACGCCATCACGCCGCGGCACGCGCCCTCGTCGTCCATCAGCAGGTCGAGGGCGAAGTACTCGACGAAGAACTCGGCGTTGTTGCGCAGCGACTGCTGGTAGAGCGTGTGCAGGATCGCGTGGCCGGTGCGGTCGGCGGCGGCGCAGGTGCGCTGGGCCACGCCCTTGCCGTAGCCCGTGGTCATGCCGCCGAAGGGGCGCTGGTAGATCCTGCCCTCGGGCGTGCGGCTGAAGGGGACGCCGTAGTGCTCGAGCTCGATGATGGCGGGGATCGCCTCCTTGCACATGTACTCGATCGCGTCCTGGTCGCCGAGCCAGTCGGAGCCCTTGACGGTGTCGTACATGTGCCAGCGCCAGTCGTCGTCGCCCATGTTGCCGAGCGCGGCCGAGATGCCGCCCTGCGCCGCCACGGTGTGGCTGCGCGTAGGGAACACCTTGGTGATGCAGGCGGTCTTCAGGCCGGAGATCGCCATGCCGAAGGTGGCGCGGAGCCCGGCGCCGCCGGCGCCGACGACGACCACGTCGTAGCTGTGGTCGACGACCTGGTAGGCCGGTCCGGCCTTCGCGGGGGAGGAGGCGTCGGGCATGGGGCGAACCCTTCGATGCGTGCGGTCAGGGGGCGGAGACGAAGATGCGGACGATCGAGAGCAGCGACGCGACGGCGAGCAGCCAGCACGCGGCCTTCACCGCGAGCAGCGACGCGACCTTGATCGCCTCGCAATGCACGTAGTCCTCGATGACCACCTGCAGGCCGAGCTGCGCGTGGTGGAAGACGGCGACCACCAGCGCGGCGAGCAGCACCGCGTTGAGGGGCTGGGAGATCCACTTCGCGGCCGCAGCGTGCGGCGCGCCGGCGAGCCCGATCGCGCTGGCGACGAACCACAGGACGAGCGGGACGAGGGCGACCGCGGTGACGCGCTGTGCCCACCAGTGGTGGGTGCCGTCCTTGGCGGAGCCGAGGCCGCGCGCGCGGCCGAGCGGGGAGCGGAGCGATGCCATGGTCAGCCTGCCTTCGCGACGAGCCAGGCGAGCGCCGTCAGGACGACGGTGCCCGCGACGACGGCCTTGCCCGACTTCTCCATCGTGGCGAGGTCGAAGCCGCGCCCGCTGTCCCAGAACAGGTGCCGGATGCCGTTGAGCAGGTGGTAGAAGAGCGCCACGCTCCAGCCGAGGAGCATGAGCTGCCCGAGCCAGCTGCCGGCGAAGGCGGCGACGCGCGCATGGGCGCCCGGGCCCATCGCGGCGGCGACGATCCAGGCCGCGAGCAGGAGCGTGCCCGCGGCGAGCGCCACGCCCGTGGCGCGGTGGCTGATCGACAGCACCGAGGTGATCTGCGGCTTGTAGACCTGCAGGTGCGGCGAGAGCGGACGCGCGCGCTTCGCCGCCGAAGATGTCTCTGACGCCATGGCTGGACCGGGCCCCTCGAGCGACTATCACCTGCGCCGGCAGGCAGGCTGCGCGGCGGCTGCCGTCAACCGGGACTGGCCTCGTCCGGCCGGACCGGGTTGTTGCGGCGCACCATGCACTTAGACCCGTGCGCCGGAGGCGTCAATCTCAGCGATCGCCGGCCGTGGCGCGGCGCGCCATGCGCGCGGCGATCGCCTCCGACATGGCCACCGTGCGCCGCGCCGACTCGACATGCAGGTTCTCGATCAGCTTGCCGTCGACGACCGCGACCCCGCGCCCCTCGGCCAGCGCCGCGGCATGCGCCGCGATGATGCGGCGCGACCATTCGACCTCGCCCTCGGTCGGGCCGAAGCTGGCATTGGCGCCGGCGATGGTGCGCGGATGGATGAGGGTCTTTCCGTCGAAGCCGAGCTCCGAGCCCTGGCGGCAGGCGGCGAGGAAGCCGCCATCGTCGTCGAGGTCCAGGTGCACGCCGTCGAGGATCACCAGGCCCGCGGCGCGGGCCGCCATCACCGACAGGCCCAGCGCGGTCAGCACCGGCAGCCGGTCATGGGTATGTCGCGCGCGCAGGTCCTTGGCGAGGTCAGAGGTCCCCATGACGAGGCAGGCAAGGTGCGGGCTCGAGAAGGCGATCTCCTCGACGCGCATGACGCCCATCGGCGTCTCGATCATCGCCCAGAGCGCCAGGGTCGGGGGCGCGCCGGCCGAGGCGAGGCGCAGCGCCGCGTCGCGGACCTCCTGCGCGCCCTCGGCCTTGGGCAGCAGCACGGCATGGCAGCCCGAGCGCGCCGCGGCCTTGAGGTCGGCGGCCCCCAGCCGCGAGGACGGGTCGTTGATGCGGATCACCAGCTCCGAGGCGTAGCCGCCCTGCGCGAGCGCCGCGAGGACCTGCGCGCGCGCCTCCTCCTTGCGGTCCGGGGCGACCCCATCCTCGAGGTCGAAGATCAGCACGTCGGCGTCGAGCCCGCGCGCCTTCTCGAGCGCGCGCGCGTTGGAGCCGGGGACGTAGAGCGCGCTGCGGCGCGGCCGGATTTCTGGATGCCTGCCCATGATGCGCCTAGCGATAGCGCAGAAACGACGCGCTGTCAGCGGCGCGGCGCGGTATCGCGCCAGGCGGCGAGGCGCTAGGGTCGTCCCGCTGCGCACATGCCCCGCGAAGAGCCCCGATGAACGTCCTGTCGATCCAGTCCGGCGTGGTCTACGGCCATGTCGGCAACTCCACCGCCCAGTTCTGCCTGCAGCGCATGGGCCACGAGGCCTGGCGCATCGACACCGTGCGCTTCTCCAACCACCCCGGGCATGGCGGATTCGCGGGCGAGGTGACCGGAGCGGCCGAGATCGACGCCCTCGTGGCCGCGCTCGACGCGCGCGGCTGGCTCGCCACCTGCGATGCGCTGCTCAGCGGCTACCTTGGCGCGGCGGAGCAGGGCGCGGCGCTGCTCGGCGCGGCCGCCCGCCTTCGCGCGGCCAACCCGCGCGCGCTCTGGCTGCTCGACCCGGTGATCGGCGACGACGGGCGCGTCTTCGTCAAGCCCGGCGTGCCGGAATTCATGCGCGACGCCGCGGTGCCGGTCGCCGACATCCTGACCCCCAACGCCTTCGAGCTGTCCTGGCTCTCCGGCCTGCCGGTCCACGACGTCGCCAGCGCGGCGGTGGCGGCGCGCAGGCTGCGCGGCGCGCGCGCGACGACCGTGCTCGCCACGGGCATCCGGGCGGGCGACGGCGCGATCGCGACGCTCGCGCTCCACGACGGCGGGCTGCATGTCGTCGAGACGCCGCGCGTCGACATGCCCGCCAACGGCACCGGCGACAGCTTCGCCGCGCTCTTCCTCGGCCGCTTCCTCGCGACGCGCGACGTCGCCGACGCGCTCGGCCACGCCGCCTCGGCGGTCTGCGCGCTGCTGCGCGCCACCGCCGCGCGCGGCGAGCGCGAGCTCGCGCTGGTCGCCGCCCAGGACGCGCTCGTCGCCCCGGAGCCGCGCCACGCCGCGCGAGCGCTGCCGGCATGACCGGCGAGGACGCCCTGGTCCTCGCCAAGGGCGTCGCGATTGGCATGATGGTCGCGGCGCCCGTCGGGCCGGTCAACGTGCTCTGCGCGCGGCGCGCGCTCGCGCATGGCTGGCGCGCGGGCATGGCCTCGGGCCTCGGCGCGGCCGCGGCGGACACGCTCTTCGCCGCGGCGGCCGCGCTGGGCCTCTCCTACGCGACCGGCTTCGTCGCGACGCATCGCGTCGCCCTCGTCCTCGCGGGCGGGCTCTTCCTGCTCGCCTATGGCTGGCGCACGCTGCGCGCGGCGCCTCCCCCGCCAGGCGAGGGGCGCGATGCCGCCGGCCTCGCGGGCGACTTCGCCTCCGCCTTCGTGCTGACGCTGGCCAACCCGATCACCGTGTTCTCCTTCGCCGGCAGCTTCGTCGCGCTCGCGGTCCCGGTCGACCAGCGGGTCGATGCGCGTGACGCGCTGCTGGTCGGCGGGGTGATGCTGGGAGCCACCTGCTGGTGGACGCTGCTCGTTTCCGCCGCCAGCCGGCTTCGCGAGCGCTTCACGCGCACCGGGCTCGCGATCGCCAACCGCGTCGCCGGCATCGTCATCGTCGCATTCGGGGTCGCCGCGCTCGCCGGGCTAGCGCTCGAGGCCACGCGCGGCGGCGGCTGAGCAGCGGTGCCGCCCGCGCTCAGCCGCGGCCGAGATGCTCCTGCGCGAGCAGCTCGGCGATCTGCACGACGTTCAGCGCCGCGCCCTTGCGCAGGTTGTCGCCGACGCACCAGAAGGCGAGGCCGGTCGCCGAGGTCGGGTCGCGGCGCACGCGGCTGACATAGACCTTGTCCTCGCCGACGACCTCCACCGGCGTGACGTAGCCCTCGTCGACGCGGTGGTCGACGAGGCCCACGGCCTCGCCGCCCAGCCAGCCGCGCCAGGCGCGGCGCGCGGCCTGCTCGTCGATCTCGCGCTCGAACTCCGCGACCACGCTCGCCGCGTGGCCGACGAAGACCGGCGCGCGCACGCAGGTCGCGACCATGCGGATGTCGGGGCCGAGGAGCTTGCGCGCCTCGGCCTGCAGGCGCCACTCCTCGCGCGTGAATCCGTCCTGCATGAACGCGTCGACATGCGGGATCAGGTTGAACGCGATCTGCTTGGGGAACTCCTCGCGCTCGATCGGCTGGTTGACGTAGACGGCGCGCGTCTGGGCGAAGAGTTCGTCCATCGCCGGCTTGCCCGCGCCGGAGACCGACTCCATCGCCGTGACGACCGCGCGGCGCAGCCCCGCGAGGTCGTGCAGCGGCTTGAGCGCCAGCGCGCAGATCGTCGCCATCGCCGACGGGCTCGCCACGATGCGCCGCTTCGCGAAGCGCGCCAGCGCCGCGCCGTTCACCTCCGGCACGACCAGCGGCACGTCGGGCTCCATGCGGAACGCGTCGCTGTGGTCGACCACGACCGCGCCGGCCTTCGCCGCGCGCGGCATGTGCTCGGTCGCCACCTCGGTGGCGGTCGCGGAGAGGACGAGGTCGATGCCCGCGAAGTCGAACCCCGCGAGGTCCTGCACGCGGATGTCGTGCTCGCCGAAGCTGATCATCGTCCCGGCGGAGCGCTCGGAGGCGAGCGCGACCAGGTCGTCGACCGGGAAGCGGCGCTCGTCCAGCACCTGGACGATCTCCCGCCCCACGTTTCCGGTGGCGCCGGCCACCGCGATCCGAAATCCCATCGCCATCCTCGCAACGCAGCGGAACCCGAACCGACCCCGTCGATTCACGAACCTATCACACACACGCAACGCCGGCGCCGCGGCGGGGCGCGATAGCCTCGCGGCCGCCACGCCGGGCGTCGCGCAGCCCGGCGCCAGTTAGAGGCTTGGGCTCGGCAAGGGAAACGAAAAGATGAACGCGATGCGACAGGACGCCACGCGCCATGCGCGCGGCGGCGAAGAAATGCTGTTCCTGCGGAGATGGATTGCCAACCCGGGGAAGGTCGGGGCGGTGCTGCCTTCCTCGGCCGCGCTCGGCCGGCTCGTGGCGCGCAACGTCGCGCGACGCCCCGACCAGTGGGTGGTCGAGCTCGGCGCCGGGACCGGCACGGTCACGCGCGCGCTGCTCGGTTCCGGCATCCCCGCGGACCGCCTCGTCGTGGTCGAGATCGACCCGGACCTCTGCGCCTTCCTTCGCCGCGAGCTGCCCGGCGCGCGCGTCGTCCAGGGCGACGCGACGGCCCTGCGCGCGCTGCTGCCCGAGGGCGCGGCCGGCAATGTCGGGACGATGGTGTCGGGCATCCCGATGCTGACCCTGCCGCCGGACCTTCAGCGGCGCATGATCGACGCGTGGCTGGACGTCATGCCGCCCGACGGGCGGCTGCTCCAGTACACGTATTCGCTGCTGTCGCCGCTGCCCGCCGGACGGCTCGGCCTCGAGGGGCGGCGCTGCGGCATCGTGATGCGCAACCTGCCGCCCGCGTGGGTGTGGAGCTACCGCCGCGCCGGCTGAGGCGCGCGGCGAGGCGGCGCGCCGGTCCTCAGGCGCCGAGGCGGTCGAGCGCGGAGAGAACGGCGTCGCCCATCCCGGTCGTCGACACCTTCGTGCACCCACCCTGCATGATGTCGGCCGTGCGGACGCCCCTGGCGAGCACGTCGCGCGCCGCGGACTCGATCAGCGCTGCTTCGTCCGGCAGGTCGAAGGAATAGCGCAGCAGCATCGCGAAGCTCAGCATCGTCGCCAGCGGGTTGGCGAGGCCCTTGCCGGCGATGTCCGGCGCCGAGCCGTGGATCGGCTCGTAGAGCGCCTTGCGCCGGCCCGTGGCGTCCGGGTCGCCGATCGCGGCCGAGGGCAGCATGCCGAGCGAGCCCGTCAGCATCGAGGCGAGGTCCGAGAGCATGTCGCCGAAGAGGTTGTCGGTGACGATGACGTCGAACTGCTTGGGGTTGCGCACGAGCTGCATCGCGCAGTTGTCTGCGTACATGTGGACCAGCTCGACGTCGGCGTAGGACTGCTTGTGCAGCTTCGCGACGGTCTCGCGCCACAGCACGCCGGTGTGCATGACGTTGGCCTTCTCGACCGAGCAGACCTTGTTGCGGCGCTTGCGCGCGAGCTCGAAGGCGACGCGCGCGATGCGCTCGATCTCCGGCGTCGTGTAGACCTGCGTGTCGACGCCGCGCCTCGTGCCGTCGGGCAGGGTCTCGATGCCGCGCGGCTCGCCGAAATAGACGCCGCCCGTGAGCTCGCGCAGGATCATGATGTCGAG
>VGDA01000121.1 GCA_016869915.1 Alphaproteobacteria bacterium | reverse complement strand
CCGCGCGCCTTCTCCTCGGGAGCCTTGTCGATCTGGTCGTACGCCATGAACGTCGCCCCGCCAGCCTCCGCGAGCACCTTCGTGATCGCAGCCGTCAGCGACGTCTTCCCGTGGTCGACGTGGCCGATCGTCCCGATGTTGCAGTGCGGCTTGTTCCGCTCGAATTTCGTCTTGCTCATGGCCTTGTCTTTCCTGCCTCGATTTCCTTGCTGCCTCGGTTAGCCAGCCGGCCCCTCGGGGCGCGGCAACTGCATGCTGGAGCGGGTGATGGGAATCGAACCCACGTAGCCAGCTTGGAAGGCTGGAGCTCTACCATTGAGCTACACCCGCTTGAGCCGAACCCGCCCGTCTCGCTGCCGCCCATCTCCTCGCAGGCAGGCCTTCCGCCGCCATCCGTCCGGCCCCGGAGGGCCGCCACGAGGGGCCGCGCGCCGGGTTGTGGTGGAGGGGGAAGGATTCGAACCTTCGAACTCCGAAGAGGGCAGATTTACAGTCTGCTGCCATTGACCGCTCGGCCACCCCTCCGTCCAAACAACCAGCGAACTACCCACGACGGCGAGGCGCGCGAGGTATTTGAAACCTCCAGTTCCTGTCAACGACCAATATACGATGCAAAGCAAGCCGCCCCTGCCGCCGGCGCTAAACCCGGCGGAGGAGCGGCTTGCAGAGTTGATGTCGCGGGGATAGTACGGGCTCGCCCCATGAACCGCAAGCATCCTCGCCGGCCCGACAGGTCCGGAGGGGGCGAACGGCGCGAAGCCCGCCCGTTCAGCTCCCCAAGCCGCACGTCCTCCAGGCCAGAAGGGGGCGACGGCAAGGACACGCGCGGCCGCTTCCGACCACCGCGCCCCGAACGCGGCGAGGAAGGCGTAGACCGGCATTCCCCCCAGCGGCAGGGCTCCGGCCGGCATGGCGCCGAACGCCGCGACCCGGTGCGCGGCGCGCCGGAGGGCCCGGCGACGCGGCGCAGTGGCCGCGACGAACCGCCGAAGCCGCGCGAAGATGGCCGGGAGCCGTCCCGGTCCATGCAGGGCGGCGGCCCGCCCTGGATCTACGGCACGCACGCCGCGCTGGCCGCGCTCGCCAACCCCGCGCGCCGGATCCGCCGCGTGCTGGTCGGGCGGGACCAGGCGGAGGCGCTCTCAGCCGCGCTTGCCGCCGCGATCGCCGCCCGCGGCGGCGACTTCCCGCCCGCCGAGCACGTCGCCCGCGAGGACCTCGAGCGCGCCCTGCCCCGCGGCTCCGTCCACCAGGGGCTGGCCGTGCAGGCCTCGGACTTGGAGGGGATCGACATCGACGACCTGCTCCGGCTGGTCGATGGCGCGCCATCGGCATGCATCGTCGCGCTCGACCAGGTGACCGACCCGCACAATGTCGGCGCCATCCTGCGCAGCGCCGCCGCCTTCGGCGTCGCCGCCGTCATCCTGCCGGAGCGCCATGCGCCGGCCGCCAGCGCCGTGATGGCCAAGGCGGCCTCGGGCGCTATGGAGCGCGTGCCGCTGGTGCGCGTGGTCAACCTCGCGCGCGCCCTCGACCAGCTGAAGGCGGCGAATGTCTGGTGCGTCGGCCTCGCCGGCGACGCGCCGCAGGCGCTCGGCCAGGCCGACCTGACCGGACGCATCGCCCTCGTCCTCGGCAGCGAGGGCGAGGGCCTGCGCCGCCTGACCCGCGAGCGCTGCGACATGCTCGTGCGCATCCCGATGGCGCGCGAGGCGGTGGAGAGCCTCAACGTCTCCAACGCCGCCGCGGTGGCGCTCTACGAGATCGCCCGCCGCCGCGTCTGAGCGCGCTCAGCCGACCTCGCGGCCATCGGCGCGCCTGTAGCCCCAGAGGGCGAGCGGCGGGCCCATGCGCCGCGCGAAGCCGTGCCAGGGGATCGGCTGGATCGGCGTGAAGGGCAGTGCTACCTGCTCCTCGCGCTCGCCCGCCGCGAGGCGCGCGAGCTCGCGGCCCATCGACACGGCGAGCGCGACGCCGCGTCCGTTGCAGCCGATCCAGGCGAAGCCGCTCTCGCCGAGGCGGTGGATGTGCGGGAAGAAGTCGGTCGTGACGCCCAGCCGGCCGCTCCAGACATGGTCGAAGCCGATCCCGGCGAGCTGCGGGAACCACGCGCCGAGCCTGCCGCCGACGCGCGCGCGCAGCGAACCCTCGATGCCGGCGAGAGACAGCATGGACGCGCCGCCGGTGACGAACCGGCCGGATGCGTCGTGGCGGAAGAAGCCGAGCTCGCCCCGCGTGTCGGACACGGCCTGCCGCCCCGGGACGATGGTCGCGCGGACGTTCTCGCCAAGCCGCGCGGTCGCAAGCTGCCAGGAATTCACGGGCACGATGGTGCGAGAGAGGCCGGGCCAGAGATCCGCGCCATAGGCCGCGGTCGCGAGCACGAGGCGGGACGCGCGCAGCGCGCCGCGCGGGGTCGCCACCGTCCAGTTGCCGCGATCATGCGCGAGCGATATCGCGGGCGAGTTCTCGTGCACGTCGCCCCCAGCCGCAGCCACGGCCGCGGCCAGGCCGCGCGCGAGGGCGAGCGGGTTCACGTGCCCGCCCGAGCGATTGCCCCAGCCGCCATGCCACGAACCCGAACCGAGCAGCGCCGCGAGCCTGTCGCGGTCGTAGAACTCGACCGGCGCGCCGCGGCTGCCCCAGGCATCGTGCCGGCGCCGCGAGATGGCGACGCGCCCCGGCGAATGCGCCGGCTGGATCCAGCCCGCCTGCTCCGCCTCGCAGGCGATGCCCTGCTCGCGCACCAGGTCGAAGAGGAGGCTGGCGCTGTCGCGTACCAAAGCGACCATCCGTTCGCCGCGCTCGGCGCCGAAGCGCGCGACGATGTCGGCGGGATCGCGTCGCGAGAGTGTCGGGATGACCTGGCCGTTGTTGCGCCCCGAGGCGCCGAAGCCGACCTCCACCGCCTCGAGCACCGCGACCGAGAGGCCGAGGCGGCGCGCGAAGAACGCCGTGGCGAGGCCGGTGAAGCCGCCACCGACGACGGCAAGGTCGACCTCGCGCGTGCCCTCGAGCGCTCGATGCGGCGCGCGCTGCGGCGCGGTCGCCGCCCAGAGGCTGGGCGGCATTTGGCCATCGGCCGGGCGTGTCATCGCGATGACTTTTCCATGCTTGCCGGCCCGACGCCAAGCGTCCGGCCCGACCGAGGTTGTGTCGCGTCCGGGAAAATTGTAGCGCTTTCGTCGTCGCGGCGCCGGCTTAGCTCAGGGGTAGAGCAACCGCCTTGTAAGCGGTAGGTCGTCGGTTCGATTCCGACAGCCGGCACCGGCGCGCCCGGCCCCGCGCAGCTCAGTCCTTCTTCTCGTCGTCCTTCTTGTCCTTCTTGGCCTGCGCGGGCGACACGTGGATGGATCCGGCCGCTGGCGCGCCCGGCCCGGCATGGATCACGCGCGGATTGGCCTGGTTGATGCGCTTGGCCGCGGGATGCGTGGAGTCGAGGGTGCGCCCCTGCGAGTCCGTCGTCTGCGCGATCGCCGGGCCCGGAATGGCCCCGACGAGCAGGAGGAGGGTGAACAGGAGGCGCCGGGCGCCCTTCGCGTCGAGCCTTGGCATGGGACCTTCCTATCCTATCTGGAGTTAAGGCGTGGTTGCGCGCGCCGGGGCCCCGCGTCCCGTCCGATCACTTCGTCGCCCACATGGGGACCGTGCTATACACGGTCTCCAAACAAGCCGGGAAGCGCCAGTGGACCTCGAGACAATTCAAGGCCTCGTCACCGACTACGGCGCGCTCATCTACGCCGGCATCTTCATATGGACCTTCTTGGAAGGCGAGACCTTCGTGATCTTCATGGGCATGGCGGCCCATCACGGCATCCTGTCCTGGACCTGGGTCTTCCTCTGCGCGTGGATCGGCTCGTTCTGCGGCGACCAGTGCTGGTTCTGGATCGGGCGCAAGTGGGGCAACCAGCTGCTCGCCCGCTACCCGAAATGGCAGGGCGGGGTCGAGACCGCGCTCGACCTGCTGCGCCGCTACGACACCTGGTTCATCCTGTCGTTCCGCTTCATCTACGGCGTGCGCAACGTCGCGTCCTTCGCGATGGGCACGAGCGGCGTGGCGCCGCTGCGCTTTGCGCTCCTGAACTTCGTCGCCGCGGCCGTGTGGGCGCTGAGCTTCGCGGGCTTCGGCTACGTCTTCGGCAAGGCGCTCGAAAAGATGATCGGCAACATCGTACTCGCCTTCGGCATCACGATGCTGACGATGTTCTCCCTCGTCTTCCTCGGGAGCTGGCTCGCGCGCAGGCGCCGCCAGAACAAGGCAGCCTCGGCGCCCGTGGCGCCCGCCGCGATCGCGCGACCGGGCGCCGACGCTTCCTGATCAGCGGCGCCCGGGCATCGGAAGGCGTGGCCCGAGCACGATCGCGAGCGACGCGAGGATCAGGCCGAGCGCAGCCACCTCGGTGAGGCCGATCTCCTCCCCCACGAGGAGCGCCGAGCTGAGCACCCCGACGACCGGGATGAGCAGCGTGCCGATGGCGGCGACCGAGGCCGGGAAGACCTGCAGCACGCGCACCCAGCCCCACTGGCAGAAGATCATCGGAATCGTCGCGGAGTAGAGCGTGCCCGCTATGCCGCGCCAGCTCGGGGCCTCCAGGCCCTGCCGGAGCACGTCGCCGCCCTCGATCAGGGCCCAGCCGGCCAGGATCGGGAGGCCGCCGAGCAGCAGCTGCCATCCGGTCAGCGGGAAGGACTGCATTTCCCAGCGATGCCGCTTCACGGCGAGCGAGCCGGCCGCCCAGGACATCGCCGCACCGAGCATCAGCAGCCCGCCCAGCGGCGCACGGCGGAGTTCCGCGACCTCGCCCGCGAGCAGGCAGGCGAGTCCCGCGAGGCCGAGCGCGAGCCCCGCCGCCTTCGCGCGCGTGATCCCCTCGCCGAGCACTGGCACCGCGAGCAGCGTCGCCCAGAGCGGCATCGTGAAGGCGATGATCGCGGCGCGGCCCGACGCCATGTAGGACAGCCCGTAGGCCGAGCAGAGATGCCAGACGGTCATGTTGAAGAAGGACGCGACGAGGAGCGGGCCGAGGTCCCGCCGCGGTATCGCGAGCGACTGGCCCGCCAGCCGCGCGCAGGCGAATAGCCCGGCGACGCCGATGACGATGCAGGCTGCGCGGAAGCTCCAGGGCCGGAACTCCGTCACGCCCCACTTGATCATCGGCCAGTTGACGCCCCAGAAGACCGTCAGCAGCGCCAGCAGCACGAAGCCGCTGCGCGGCGGCGCCTCGACCCGCGCTGCGGCGCTCAAGCGCCGCGGCGGATGTCGATCACGAAGACCCCGCCCTCCTCGCGCGCGCCGAGGAATGCATGCCCCGCGGCCGAGCAGAACGCCTCGATGTCGCGCGGCGCGCCGGGATCCGTCGCGAGCACGCGCAGTTCCGAGCCCGCGGCGAGGTCGCGCATGCGCTTCTTCGCGCGCAGCACCGGAAGCGGGCAGGTCAGCCCCTTCACGTCGAGTTCCTCGGCCATCCCCCGCCCTCCCGTCGCGCGAGGCGGCGCCACGGATTGGCGCCACGCCCCGGCTGGACCTATAACGCAAAGCGACGGCGCCGCGAACCCGGCCGCCGCGACCGGAGGGATCGGATGGAGTTCCAGGCCGCCTTGCTGCCCCTCGCCGGCCTCGCGATCGGCGCGGCCTTCGGCGCAGCCACGGAACGCAGCGGCTTCTGCACCATGGGTGCGGTGAGCGACTGGGCCGGGCTCGGCGACGCGACGCGCCTGCGCGCCTGGGCACTCGCGGCGGCGATCGCGATCGCGGGTGCGCAGGCGCTGCACCTCGCCGGCGCGATCGACCTCTCGCGCTCGCTCTATGCCGGCAAGCGCCTGCTCTGGCTCGGCCACCTCGCCGGCGGCGCGCTGTTCGGCGTCGGCATGACCTATGCCGGCGGCTGCGCGAGCCGCGCGCTGGCGCGGCTCGGCGCCGGGAACCTGAAGTCGCTGGTCGTGCTGCTCGTGCTCGCCGTCGCCGCGATGGCGACGATGCGCGGGCTGCTTGCGCCACTGCGCATCGCCGTCGTCGACGCCAGCGCCGTCGCCCTGCCACGCGCGCAGTCGATGCCGGACCTGCTCGCGCCCGGCGCGCCGGCCTTGCGCGCAGCCATCGCATGCATCGCAGCCATCGCGCTCGCGGCCTGGGCGTTCTCCGACGCGCGGCTGCGCGCGCGCGCCGCGCTCATGGCGGGCGCCTGCGCCGCCGGCGCGCTCGCGGTCGTCGCGTGGGCGGCGACGGGCATCCTCGGCCATGACGACTTCGAGCCCGCGCCGCTGGCGTCGCTCACCTTCGTGGCGCCGACGGCGGAGACGATGCTCTACGCGATGTTCTCGACCGGCAGCAGCTTCACCTTCCCGGTCGCGACCTGCATCGGCATGGTCGCGGGCGCGGCCGCCTCCGCGCTCGCCGGCGGGCGCTTCCGGTGGGAGGGCTTCGCCGACCGCGCCGACCTCGCGCGCCACGTGCTGGGCGCCGCCGCGATGGGCGTCGGCGGCGTCCTTGCCCTCGGCTGCACGATCGGCCAGGGCGTCGCGGGGATCTCGACGCTCTCGCTGGGCTCGCTGCTCACGCTCGCCGGCATCTTCGCGGGCGGCGCGCTCGCGACGCGCGCGCTCGCGGAGGGAAGCTGGCGCGAGGCGCTGCGCCTGCGCTGAAGCAGGCGGAGCCTGCCCTTGCCCGCGGGCGCGCGAGGCCGGATTATCCCCGCCTCGTCACGACACACGCAACGGAGCCTCGGATGAACAGGATCGACCTCGAAGGCCGCAAGGCCGTCGTCACCGGCGGCGCGCGCGGCATCGGCCTCGCGACGGCGGAGCGGATGCTGCAGTCCGGGGCCGAGGTCTGCCTCTGGGACATGGACCCGGCGGCGCTCGACGCCGCGGCGAAGCGCCTCGCGGGCAAGGGCAGCGTCCATTCGGCGGTGGTCGACGTCGCCTCGGTGGCCTCGGTCACGGCCGCGGCGCAGCAGGCCATCGGGCAGATGGGGCGCGTCGACATCCTCGTCAACAACGCCGGCATCACCGGCCCGAACACGACGGTGTGGGAGTACCCGCCGGAGGAATGGCGCAAGGTCCTCGAGGTGGACCTCACCGGTCCGTTCCTCTGCGCGCGCGCCCTCGTCCCGATGATGATCGAGAAGAACTACGGCCGCATCGTCAACGTCGCCTCCGTCGCGGGCAAGGAAGGCAATCCGAACGCCTCGGCCTACTCGGCGGCCAAGGCGGGGCTGGTCGCGCTGACCAAGTCGCTCGGCAAGGAGCTCGCGAAGACCGGGATCCGCGTGAACTGCCTGACGCCTGCCGCCGTCGAGACGGACATCTTCAAGCAGATGACCGAGGCCCATATCCAGTTCATGCTCTCCAAGATCCCGATCGGCCGCTTCGGCAAGATCGAGGAGGTCGCCGGAATGATCTGCTGGCTCGCCTCGGAGGAGATGAGCTTCTCAACCGGCGCCGTGTTCGACATCTCCGGCGGCCGCGCGACCTACTGACCGACATTTCCTGGAGCCAGCAGCCATGACCGCCGCCGCACCCGCACTGCTCGCCAGGGCGCGCAAGCACCTCTTCGTCGCCGTCGTCTCCGACACGCTCGACAACATGGGCCTCACGGGCCAGGCGCTCGCGCCCGCGATCCGCCCGCTCGACGACGCGCTGACCTTCCTCGGGCGCGCGCGCACGGGGATGTACCGCGAGATGTTCCACGTCCAGCCGGGCAACCCGTACGAGCTCGAGATCAAGCTGATCGACGACCTGCGCAAGGGCGAGGTCGCGGTGCTGGCCTGCTCGGGCAACCCGCGCATCGCGCCCTGGGGCGAGCTGCTCTCCACCGCCTCGAAGGCGCGCGGCGCCGCGGCCTGCGTCACCGACGGGCTGGTGCGCGACATCAAGGCGATCCGCAGGATGAAGTTCCCGGTCTTCGCGGGCGGCATCGGACCGCTGGACTCCAAGGGCCGCGGCATCGTCGCGGAGATCGACGTGCCGGTGGAGCTCGGCGGCGTGCGGGTCGCGCCGGGCGACCTCGTCTTCGGCGACGCCGACGGCGTGGTGGTGATCCCGAAGGCGGTCGAGGCCGAGGTGCTGACGGCCGCGCTCGAGAAGGTGCTGGGCGAGCACAAGACTCTCGCGGCGCTCAAGAAGGGCGAGAAGCTCGCCACGGTCTTCGCGCGCTACGGGGTGCTCTGAGCGACGTGGCGCAGGGCCTGCCCCTGCTCGCGGCGGCGGCCGGCGCGCTCTACATCGTCACGCCGGGCCCCGCCTTCGTGGCGCTGCTCGGGCTCTGCGCCGCGCGCGGCCGCGCCGCGGGCCTGCGCTTCGTGCTCGGCCACATGGCGGGCGACCTGCTCTGGACGAGCCTCGCGCTCCTGGCGCTCGTCGGCGCGCAGGCGATCCACCCGGCGGTGTTCGACCTGCTCGGCGTCGCCTGCGGGCTCTACCTCGTCTTCCTCGGCTGGCAGGCGCTGAAGGCGCGCAGCGCCGCCGAGGCCGGCCTCGCGCTCTTCGACCGGCCGCTGCGCCGCGGCATGGTCTTCGGCCTCACCAATCCCAAGGGCTATCCGGTCGCCGTCGGCATGTTCGCCGCGCTGCTCGGGCCGCGCGCGGCGGAGCTCGACTTCGCGCTGGCGCCGACGCTCGTCGGCGCGAGCATGGCGGGTGGCGCCATCGCGGCGCTGCTGCTCGTCGGCTTCGCTGGCCTGCCGGCGGTGCGCGGCTTCTACCTGCGGCGCGAGCGCCTCGTGACGCGCTGCGCGGGGCTGCTCTTCATCGGCTTCGGCATCGGGGCGCTCGCCGGAGGCCTCCCCGGCCTGCTCGGCCGTCGCCCCTAGTCACTCCTTCTCGAACAGGCTGAAGACCGAGACGGCGTCCATCTCCGCGAGGCCGCGCGCGACCGCGAAGCGGTAGAGCGTCGCCGCCTGCGACG
>VGDA01000120.1 GCA_016869915.1 Alphaproteobacteria bacterium | reverse complement strand
TCGCCGGCAACCGGATCGTGCAGGTCGACGGGCGCGACGGCCCCGCGAACCGCAACCGTCTCTGCGTGAAGGGGCGCTTCGGCGTCGACTACCCAGGCCATGCGCACAGGCTGGCGCGCCCGCTGGTGCGCCGGGAAGGCGTGCCGAAGTCCGACGCCTCCGTCGACCCGGCGAACCCGCTCACGCATTTCCGCGAGGCGAGCTGGGAGGAGGCGCTGGCGGTGGCGTCGGGTGGCCTGGCGCGCATCCGCGCCGCGCATGGCCCGTCGGCGCTCGCCGGCTTCGGCTCCGCCAAGGGCTCCAACGAGGAGGCCTATCTCTTCCAGAAGCTCGTGCGCGCGGGCTTCGGCACCAACAACGTCGACCATTGCACGCGGCTCTGCCACGCCTCGTCGGTCGCCGCGCTGCTCGAGGGCATCGGTTCCGCCGCGGTCACGGCCCCGTTCACCGCCGCGCAGGACGCGGAGGTGATCGTCGTCATCGGCGCGCGACCGACCGAGAACCATCCCGTCGCGGCCACGTTCCTGAAGCGCGCCGCGAAGCGCGGGGCGAGGCTGATCGTCATGGACCCGCGGCGGCACGCGCTGATGCGCCACGCCGAGATCGCGATGCAGTTCAGGCCGGGCACCGACGTCGCGCTGCTCAACGCGATGCTGAACGTCATCGTGACGGAGGGGCTGCACGATCCCGACTACGTCGCCGCGCATACAAGCGACTTCGAGGCGCTTGCGCTGCATGTCCGCGGCTTCACGCCGGAGACGATGGCGCCCGTCTGCGGCATCGACGCCGGCACGATCCGCCGCGCGGCGCGCCTCTACGCGACCTCGCGCGCCTCGATCGTGTTCTGGGGCATGGGCGTGTCGCAGCACGTGCACGGCACGGACAACGCGCGCTGCCTCATCGCGCTCGCGCTGACGACGGGGCAGGTGGGTCGCCCGGGCACGGGGCTGCATCCGCTGCGCGGCCAGAACAACGTGCAGGGCGCGTCGGACGCGGGCCTCATCCCGATGATGCTGCCCGACTACCGGCGCGTCGGCATGGCGGACAATCGTCGCGCCTTCGAGGAGCTCTGGGGCGTCGCGCTCGATCCCGCGCCAGGCCTCACCGTGGTCGAGATCATGCATGCCGCGCGCGAGGGCCGGATCCGCGGCATGTACGTCATGGGCGAGAACCCGGCGATGTCCGATCCCGACCTCGCCCATGTGCGCGAGGGCCTGGCGCGGCTCGACCACCTCGTCGTCCAGGACATCTTCCTCACGGAGACGGCGAAGTATGCCGACGTCGTGCTGCCCGCGACCGCGTGGCCCGAGAAGGACGGCACGGTGACCAACACGAACCGGCAGGTGCAGCTCGGCCGCAAGGCGCTCGAGCCGCCGGGCGAGGCGCGCCCCGACCTCTGGATCATCAACGAGATGGCGCGCGGCCTCGGCCTCGGCTGGAGCTACGCGCATCCGCGCGAGGTCTTCGCCGAGATGCGCCTCGCGATGCCATCCCTGCACGGCATCACCTGGGACCGGCTGGAGCGCGAGGGCTCGGTGACCTATCCCTGCGACGACGAGCAGAGCCCGGGCCACGACATCGTCTTCGGCGACCGCTTCCCGACGCCGAGCGGCCGTGGCCGCCTCGTGCCAGCGGAGGTCATGCCGCCGGGCGAGCCCGTGGACGAGGCCTTCCCCATGGTGCTGACGACGGGCCGGCAGCTCGAGCACTGGCACACCGGCGAGATGACGAGGCGCAGCAGCGCGCTGGACGCGCTCGAGCCGGCCGCGATGGCGTCGATGTCGCCCGCCGAACTCGAGGGCCTGGGGGTCGCGCCTGGCGGGCGGATCCGCATCGAGACGCGGCGCGGCGCCATCGTCTGCGCCGCGCGCGCCGACGCCGACGTGCCGCGCGGCATGGTGTTCGTGCCCTTCGCCTATCGCGAGGCGGCGGCGAACATGATGACCGACCCGCGGCTCGACCCGCACGGCAAGATCCCGGAGTTCAAGTACTGCGCCGCGCGCGTCGCGCCCGCGGATTGACAGCGCGCGCGCTGCACGCGGAGACTGCGCGCCGGCGCCGCTGACGAGGACGCACACGGCATGACGCACCACACGCGCGCGGACCTCCTGCGCAGGCTCGACGAGCTCGGCGTCGAGCACCGGACGACGGACCACGAGGCGGTCTTCACGGTCGAGCAGAGCCGCGCGCTGCATGCCGCGATGCCGGGAATGCATTCCAAGAACCTCTTCTTCAAGGACGCGGGCGACAGGCTCTGGCTGGTGACCGCGGAGGCCGATCGCCGCATCGACCTCAAGACGCTGCACGCGCGCATCGGCTCCAAGCGCCTGTCCTTCGGCAAGCCCGAGCTGCTGATGGAGGTCCTCGGCGTGGTGGCCGGCTCGGTGACGCCGTTCGCGCTCGTCAACGACGCGGCCCGTCGCGTGACCTTCTTCCTCGACGCGGCGATGGCGCATGCGCCGCAGCTCAACTTCCATCCGCTCGAGAACACGGCGACCACCTGCGTCTCGGCGGACGGGCTGCGGGCCTTCCTGCGCTCGACCGGCCACGCGCTCAACATCGTCGACCTCGGCGCGGGCTGAGGCAGGAGGAGAGGCGCCATGCGCAGGATCCCGGAAGCCGAGCTGCTCGACATCGCGCTGCGCATCCTCGCCGCCGAGGGCGCTCCGCCCGCGGAGGCGTCGCGCGTCGCGCGCCATCTCGTCGACGCGAACCTCAAGGGACACGACAGCCACGGCGTCGGCATGCTGGAGACCTATGCCAGCCACGCGCGGGCCGGCACGCTGAAGCCGGCAGCGCATGGGCGCACCAGCTCGGACGCGCCGCCCTTCCTCCAGGTCGATGGCCAGCGCGGCCATGGCCAGGTCGTCGCCCACGAGGCGACCGAGACCGCCATCGCGCGGGCACGCGCGTCCGGTGCGTGCATCCTCGCCGTGCGCGACGCGCACCACATGGGCCGCATCGGCACCTATGGGGAAATGGCCGCCGCCGCGGGCCTCGTCGCGATCCTCGTCGTGAACGTCGTCGGGCACAGGGGACTCGTCGCCCCGCATGGCGGCGCCTTCGGGCGCCTCGGCACCAACCCGATCTGCATCGCCGTTCCCGGCGTCGATCCCGCGACGCCCTTCGTGCTCGACATGGCGACGAGCAAGGTCGCCGTCGGCAAGCTGCGCGTTGCCGCCGCCAGGGGCGAGGAACTGCCGGATGGCTATGCGCTCGACGGGCATGGCAACCCGACCCGCGATCCCGGCGTCATCTGGGCCGATCCCGGCGGCTGCGTGCTTCCCTTCGGCGGGCACAAGGGCTTCGGGCTCGGCCTCGCGGTCGACATCCTCGCCGGCGCGCTGACCGGCGGCGACACGCTGCAGCCGGGCCATCCGCGTGGCCCGACCATCGTCAACAACCTCTTCGGGATCCTCGTGGATCCGGGCCGGCTCGGCAGCCTGGACCGGTTCGGCGAAGAGGTGGGAGCCATCCTCGACTACATGCGCGACTGCAGGCCGGTCGATCCCGGCCACCCGGTCCTCGTGGCGGGCGAACCGGAGCGCGCCGCGATGGCGGAGCGCAGGGCATCCGGCATTCCGATCGACGACGGGACCTGGGCCAGCCTCGAGAATGCGGCCCGGATACTCGGCCTTGTTACAGGGTTGCGGACGCTTTAACCCTATCTTCGCATTTCGGCGCGAGCATGCATACAGGGAGGACCAGTCCATGCGCTTCGCCGGCTACACGAAGGGTGGCAACGTCGACAACCTGATGACGAGCGAGCAGCTCGACCAGAAGCGACGCCACGCCTGGCTGGACTTCAAGGGCGCGATGGACAAGGCCATCGTCGCCGCCAACAAGGAAGTGCTCGGGAAGGTCGCGCTGTCCCGCGAATCCTTCCTGCGCCTTGCCCTCGCCACCGCGCAGCTGCGCGCCGACTACCTCCAGAAGGGCATCGAGATCGGCGCGGCCCGCACACCGACGCGCGAGCAGGTCCATGCGCTTGGCGAGGCCCGCAAGGCCTTCGAGGAGACGAGCGCGGTCTTCGAGGCGCTCGAGCGCATCATCGAGCGCGGCTACGTCGACATCCCCAGGGAGTGAGGGCGGCCGTTGCCAGGACGGTGAATCCCGCCGGCCCAGCCTCGTTTTTGCTTCGCCAGGGGCGTCGTGCGGCCCGTCGCGGCCCGAACTCCACCATGTCGATCCGGGCTGCGGTATTTACGCTGGCTGGAGGGCGTAATCGACGGTTTTTTCTGGAAAATCCTGCTCGATTGTCGTAGGTTTAAAGCCTAGCTAACCATTCTCGAAGAGGCTCGCCTGAATCCGGCGAGTTGGCGCGGGAAAAGAGCGATGGCCGGAACCCCAGGCGACAGCGCGAGGCAGATCACCCTTCGTGCAGGCGAGGTCCAGCGGATCCTGCTGTCCGCTGGCGAGACGATCGTCATCGACGCGGATCCGTCCTCGCTCCAGACAACGGTCGAGGACGGCAACTTCGTCATCATCGGCCCCGAGGGAGGGCGGATCGTCCTCGTCGCCGCCGCCAGCGACGCCGAGACCATCAACGTCTCGATCGGCGGGAACATCGCCTCCCTCCTCGATACCATCGCGATCGCCATGGCGAACATCCAGTCGGCGGCGGGCGGCCCGACCCCGGCGGCTGGGCCGGCAGGCGGCAACAACCAGAACCAGAACACCTCGGACGGAAACAACTCCACGCTGTTCGAGAACCCGGATCTCCGGGGCAGCGATGGCGACGAGGGCCTCGGCGGCGGGAATGGCGGCGGCGGCGCGAGTGGCGGCGACGGAGGCTCGACCGGCGGCGCGACGCAGGCGTTCCGTTCCTCCGGCGCGACGGGCACGTCTTCCCTCGGCACCAATTCCGCCCCTACGGCGATGGCGCTGTCGTCGACCAGCATCTCCGAGAACGCCGCAGGTAGCGTCGTGGGCACGCTGTCGGTCGTCGATCCCGACGCTGGCGACACGCACACCTGGTCGGTGGACGACAGCCGCTTCGAGGTGGTCGCTGGCGCGCTGAAGCTGAAGCCCGGCGAGAGCCTCGACCGCGAGAGCGCGTCGTCGGTGGTGCTGAACGTGACTGCGACGGACGCCGGCGGCCTGTCCCGGACCGAGGCGTTCACGATCACGGTGACGAACGTGAACGAGGTCCCGACGGACCTCGTGCTGTCTGGCTCGAGCGTCGCGGAGAACCTGGCTGGCGGCGTGATCGGTACGCTCTCGGCGACGGACCCGGATGCCGGCGACACGCACACCTGGTCGGTGGACGACAGCCGCTTCGAGGTGGTCGCTGGCGCGCTCAAGTTGAAGGCCGGCGTGAGCCTCGACTTCGAGACGACCCCATCGGTCTCGATTAAGGTGACCGCGACGGATGCTGGCGGGCTCTCGCTCCAGCAGGCCGTGGTCGTGACCGTGAACGACAAGATCGAGCGCTACGCGGGCACCGAGGGCAACGACACGCTCGTCGGTGATTCCGGCGCTAATTCCTTCGTGCCTGGAGGCGGCACCGATCGCGTGCTGGCGGGCGGCGGCGACGACGTGATCGTCTACAACGCCGACGTGCTGCAGTGGACGCCGGGCTGGGGCGCGCACAATGTCGGCAGCCCGACCGTCGCCGGAACCGGCGAGATCGTCTCGATCCAGGGCAAGGCGCGCAGCTACGACGCCTTCGATGGCGGCGAGGGGCGCGACACGATCGTCCTGACCGCGGCCGACGACGCGCTCTTCCTCGACGACATCCACAGTCCCCATCCCGGGACGCCGACCGAGGGCAGGGTCCTCGGCATCGAGGTGTTCGATGCGGGCGATGGCAACGACGTGATCGACCTCACGAGCACGCGCGTCGCCTACACGACCGCCGCGACGATGTCCGGCGGCGCCGGCGACGACGTCCTCTGGGCCGGCGACGCGGCGGATCGGCTGGAGGGCGGCGTCGGCAACGACAATCTCTGGGGCGGCGGCGGCAACGACACCCTGCTCGGTGGAGATGGTGCGGACAGGCTCAACGGCTCCGTCGGAGACGACGTGCTGGAGGGTGGCGCCGGCGCGGACACGCTCACGGGCGGCAACGGGGCGGATCGCTTCGTCTATCGCGCGGATGCGATCGGCGCGGCCGACGTCATCGCGGATTTCGGCTCCGGCGACGTGCTCGATGTCAGCCAGCTTCTCGCCACGCTTGGCGGCACGCCCGCCACCGCGGCGAAGTACCTCGCATTCTTCCAGAGCGGCACGAGCGTCGTGATGCGCGTGGACGAGGGTGGCGCCGGCGGCGACGCTGCCGACCAGGTGCTCGCGACGATCCAGAACCAGACCGTGGCGCAGGTGCAGGCGCAGACGAATTTCGGCTGACCGCTCGCGGGCGGTCCGGGTTCAGCGCGCGGCGAGCGCGAGCATCGTCCGCAGGAGCACGTTCGCGCCCGCGACCAGGTCGGGCTCCTCCGTGTGCTCTGCCGGGTTGTGGCTTATGCCCTTCACGGACGGCACGAAGATCATGCCTGACGGGCATATGCGCGCCATCATCTGGGCGTCGTGGCCTGCGCCGGATGTCATCCGCCGCACGCCCAGACCGAAGCCGCGTGCCGTCTCCTCGACGAGGTCCGCGATGCCGCGGTCGAACGCCACCGGCTCGAAGCGCGCGAGCCTGCGCGCCTCGACGGTGGTTCCCGTGCGCGCCGCGATGGCCTCGAGGAAGCCCGCGAGGCGGGCCTCGGCCTGGCGAAGCAATGCCTCGTCCGTATTGCGAAGGTCCGCGGTGAAGGTCGCGCGCGCGGGGATCACGTTGATGTAGTTGGGGTGGAGTTCGATCCGCCCGACGGTGCAGACCTGCGCGCCGCCCATCTCCCAGGCGAGGTCGTGCAGGAAGGACGCGGTCGCCGCCGCGACATGGCCGGCGTCCCTGCGCAGCCGCATCGGCGTCGTGCCGGCATGGTTCGACTGGCCGGTGACGACGATCTCCTGCCACGAGATGCCCTGCAGGTCCTCGACCGCGCCGATGGCGATCCCCTCGGCGTCGAGGATCGGCCCCTGCTCGATATGCAGTTCGACGAAGGCCGAGGGCACGACGAAGCCAGGGCGCTCGTCGCCGAGATAGCCGATGCGGCGCAGCTCGTCGCCCACGCTGGCGCCGCGCGCATCGCGCACCGCGTGCGCCTCCTCCAGCGCGAGGCCGCCGGCATGCACGAGGCTGCCGAGCATGTCCGGCTGGAAGCGCGAGCCCTCCTCGTTGGTGAAGAACGCCACGCAGAAGGGCCGCGCCGGGACGATCCCGGTGTCGCGCAGCGTCTGGACGACCTCGAGGCCCGCGATGACGCCGTAGTTGCCGTCGTAGCGGCCGCCGGTGCGCACGGTGTCGACATGCGAGCCGGTCATGACCGGGGCCGTCTCGCGCCATCCGCGGGTGAAGCCGAAGACGTTGCCGATCGCGTCGACGCGCACTTCCAGGCCGAGTTCGAGCATCCACGCGCGCACGAGGTCGCGGCCGCGCCTGTCCTCGTCGGTGAGCGCGAGGCGCGCGCAGCCGCCGCCCTCGATCGCGCCGATCGCGGCGAGCTCGGCGATGCGCCGCATCATGCGCGGCCCGTCTATGCGCAGTGCCCCGAGCGTCGCGTCCATGGCCCTCAGACCTCCACCTGCGCGCCCAGCTCGACGACCCGGTTCGGGGGGATCCCGAAGAAGTCCGTCGCCGAGGACTGGTTGTGCTGCATGACTATGAAGAGCTTCTCGCGCCAGCGCGCCATCAGCGGGCGGTCGCGCAGCACGAGCCGCTCGCGGCCCAGGAAGTAGGAGGTCTGCATCGGGTCGAACGGGCCGCCGGCGTCGCGCACGCGGTCGAGCTCGCGCGGGATGTTCGGCATCTCCTTGAAGCCATAGGAGAGGACGATGCGGTGGAATCCATGCCCGAGGTCCTCCGTCAGCACGCGCTGGCCGGGCGACACGAAGGGCGCGTCGCGGAAGCGCACGGTCAGGAAGACCACGCGCTCGTGCAGGATCCGGTTGTGCTTGAGGTTGTGCAGCAGCGCGTGGGGCGCGCCTTCCGGGCTGCCGGTCAGGAACACCGCCGTCCCGGCGACGCGCTGGGCCGGGCGCCGGGCGACCTGGGAGACGAAATCCGCCACCGGCAGCGCCGCCTGGTGCATCTGCTCCGCGAGCAGGCGCCTGCCGTCGCGCCAGGTCTTCATCACCGCCACGAGCGCGGCGCCCACGACGAGCGGGAGCCAGCCGCCGTCCGCGATCTTGAGCGCGTTCGAGCCGAGGAAGGCGAGGTCGACGACGAGGAACAGCGCGACGAGGGCGCTGGTCGCGAGGCCGTTCCAGCCCCAGACCCGCCGGGCGACGAACCAGAAGAGGATGCCGTCGATCGCCATCGTGCCGGTGACGGCGATGCCGTAGGCGGAGGCGAGCGAGGAGGAGCTGCGGAACCCGACGACGAGCGCGATCACCCCGGCCATCAGGGTCCAGTTCACCTGCGGCACGTAGATCTGCCCGATCTCGTTCTCCGAGGTGTGTCTGACCTCCAGCCGGGGGAGGAAGCCGAGCTGCACGCACTGGCGCGCGAGCGAGAAGGCACCCGAGATGACGGCCTGCGACGCGATCACCGTCGCCGCCGTCGCCAGCAGGACGAGCGGCAGCAGCGCCCAGGACGGGACCATCAGGTAGAAGGGGTTGCGCACGGCGGACGGGTCCGCGAGCAGCAGCGCGCCCTGGCCAAGGTAGTTCAGCGTCAGCGCCGGGAACACGAACGCGAACCACGCCAGCCGGATGGGACGCGCGCCGAAATGGCCCATGTCCGCGTAGAGCGCCTCGGCGCCGGTCACCGCGAGGAAGACCGCGCCCAGCGTGACGAACGCGACGAGCGGGTCCGAGGCGAAGAAGCGCGCCGCGTGCCGCGGGTCGAGGGCCGCGAGCACGGAGG
>VGDA01000119.1 GCA_016869915.1 Alphaproteobacteria bacterium | reverse complement strand
CGACGCTGCTCGGCCACGAGCGCGCCCTCGAGTCCCGCGTCGACGAGCTCGAGCGCATGCAGGAGCGGATCGGCACGCAGTCCCGGCAGATGCGCGAGCTCGCCGAGCGGCTCGAGACGCTGCGCAACGAGGCCGAGCGGGCCAACCGCACGAAGTCCGAGTTCCTGGCCAACATGAGCCACGAGCTGCGCAGCCCGCTCAACGCGATCATCGGCTTCGCCGAGATCATGAAGGACGAGCTCTTCGGCAGCCTCGGCTCGGCGCAGTACCGCGAATATGCGCTCGACATCTGGAGCAGCGGCCGCCACCTGCTCGACCTGATCAACGACATCCTCGACCTGTCGAAGATCGAGGCCGGGAAGGCGGATCTCGCGGAGACGCGCTTCGACCTCGCCGCCACCGTCGCGACCTGCCTGAGGCTCGTGGCCGGCCGGGCGCAGCAGGCCGATGTCTCGGTGCGGTCGACGGTCGCGAGCGAGGGCATCTCGCTCATGGGCGACGAGCGCAAGATCAAGCAGATCCTGATCAACCTGCTGACCAACGCGATCAAGTTCACGAAGCCCGGGGGGCGGGTGCGCGTGGAGATCGCCGACGACGGCAGCAGCCTCGACATCCGCATCGCGGACACCGGGATCGGCATGTCGCCCGAAGAGATCCCCATCGCCCTCGCCGCATTCGGTCAGGTCGACTCCTCGCTGGCGCGCAAGCACGAGGGGACCGGGCTCGGCCTGCCGCTGTCCAAGGCGCTGGTCGAGATGCATGGCGGGCAGCTGCTGATCGAGAGCGAGGTCGGGATCGGCACGACCGTCAGCGTCCGGCTTCCGCCGGAGCGCGTCATCCGCCGTTCCCCCTCCGCGGCCGCCTGACGGTCGCGGTCGCCCGGGACGGTCGCCTCAGGCCTTGACGGCGCGCCCCAGGCGCAGGCTCTCGTTCGCGGCCTCGGCGAGCTGGAGCGCGCGGCGGCCATCCTCGATGCCGACCAGCGGCGCGGCGCGTCCTGCGACGACGTCGAGGAAATGCGCGAGCTCGGCGCGATACGCTTCGGCGTAGCGCTCGAGGAAGAAATGCAGGGGCTTGTCGGCGACGACGCCCTGGGCGGTCGACGCGACGACGGTCGTGCCGACGCGGTTGCCGGCCTGCAGCATGCCGAGTTCGCCATGGACCTCGATGCGCTGGTCGTAGCCATAGGCGGCGCGGCGGCTGTTCGAGATCTGGCAGAGCCGGCCGGACTCCGTGCGTAGCGTCACCAGAGCGGTGTCGACGTCGCCCGCCGCGGCGATGCGCGGATCGACGAGGCACGACGCCGTCGCGAAGACCTCCGCCGGCTCCTCGCCCAGGAGGAACCTGGCCATGTCGAGGTCGTGGATCATCATGTCGCGGAACAGCCCGCCCGAGACGCGCACGTACTCCGGCGGGGGCGGGGAGGGATCGCGGCTCGTGATCTGCACCAACTCGACCTTGCCGACCGCGCCGGCCTGGATGCTCCGGCGCAGAGCCGCGAAGCTTGGGTCGAAGCGGCGGTTGAAGCCCATCAGCACGGGAACGCCCGCGGCCCTGACCGCGGCGACGCAGCGCTCGACGCGCTCCATCGACAGGTCGACTGGCTTCTCGCAGAAGATCGCCTTGCCGGCGCGCGCGGCGCGCTCGATCAGGTCGGCGTGGGTGTCGGTCGAGCTGGCGATCACCACGGCGTCGACCGAGGGATCGGCGAGGGCGCTGTCCGCGTCCGCGACCCTGGCGCCGTGGCGCGCGGCGAGCGCGGCGGCGGCCGCGGCGTTGACGTCGACGACGTAGGCGAGGCTCGCGCCCGCGCCCGCGACGTTCGCGGCATGGATCTGGCCGATGCGGCCTGCACCGAACTGGCAAAGCCTCGTCATGCTGTCGTCCCTCGTCCTTCCTGCGTCAGTCGCGAAGCAGCGCGAGGCCCCGCGGGCCGAAATCGACATGCGCGGTGGTGCCCTGCGCGAAGGGCGCGGCACCCGCGGGCTGCACGGCGAAGAGTTCGCCGATCGCCGTGGACAGCGTGTATTCGAGGTGGGAGCCGAGATAGGCCGCCTTGCGGATCTCGGCGGCGACGCGCCCGGCGGCGGCCTCGCGGTGGAGGTTGATCGCGTGGGGCCGGATCGCGAGCGTCGCGGCGCCGGGCGGGACCCCGCGATGCGGCATGTCGAGCGCAACGCCGCCCAGGTCGACCACGGCGCGCGCGCCGTCATGCGCGCGTATCCCGCAGGGCACGAGGTTCGCGCCGCCGATGAAGTCGGCGACGAAGCGCGTCGCCGGCGCGTCGTAGAGCTCCTCGGGGGACCCGCTCTGCGCGATGCGTGCCTCGCTCATCACGATGATCCGGTCCGAGACGGCGAGCGCCTCCTCCTGGTCGTGGGTGACGTAGACGGCGGTGAGGCGCAGGCCCTGCTGGAGCTCGCGGATCTCCTCGCGCATGCGCCTCCGCAGCTTCGCGTCGAGGTTGGAGAGCGGCTCGTCGAAGAGCAGCACGCTCGGCTCGAGGACGAGCGCGCGCGCGACCGCGACGCGCTGCTGCTGGCCGCCGGAGAGCTCGCTCGGCATGCGCGCCTCGTAGCCGGAAAGGCCGACCAGCGCGAGGCCCGCGCGCGCCTTGTCGAGCTGCTCGGACCTGCTGCCGCCGCCGACGGCAAGGCCGTAGCCGACGTTCTCGATCACGTTCATGTGCGGGAAGAGCGCGTAGCTCTGGAACACCATGCTCACGTCGCGCTCGGTCGCAGGCAGGCGCGACACGTCGCGGCCGCCGATCAGGATCGTCCCCTCGCTCGGCATCTCCAGGCCGGCGATCATGCGCAGCGTCGTCGTCTTGCCGCAGCCCGACGGCCCGAGCAGCGTCACGAGGCTGCCGCTCTCGATGCGGAAGGAGATCGCGTCGACCGCAACCACGGGGCCGAAGCGGCGCGTGACGCTCCTGAACTCGACGTCGGCGGAGCGGGCGGCGATCTTCATGCGGAGGCCTCGCGCAGGATGGATGCCGCCGGGGCGCGGCGGCCGAGGCGGCGCTCGCCGACGGCGAGCTGGATGAGGGCGACGCCGACCGCCATGATCACGACGAGGGCGGATGAATAGGCGATCGCGACGCCGTACTCGCTCACCTCGACGCGGTTCACGATGTAGGCCGTCGCGAGGTTGTATTCGGCGCTGACGAGGAACACGACCGCGCTCACCGACGTGATCGCGCGCACGAAGCTGTAGACCATCGCGGCGACGATCGCTGGGCGCAGCAGCGGAAGGACCACGCGGCGCAGCGTCGCGAAGCTGCCGTGGCGCAGCGTCAGCGAGCACTCGTCGAGGCTGCGGTCTATCTGCGAGAGGGTCGCGATGCCGGAGCGGATGGCGACCGGCATGTTCCTGAACACGAAGCAGATGACGAGGATGATGCCGGTCCCCGTCAGCTCGAGCGGCGGCACGTTGAACGCGACGATGTAGCTGACGCCGACGACCGTGCCGGGGATGGCGAAGCTGAGCATCGTCGTGAACTCGAAGGCCTGCTTGCCGCCGAAGGTCTGGCGCGTCAGCAGGTACGCGGTCAGGAGGCCGATACCCGCCGTGAGCGGCGCCGCGAGCGCCGAGAGCTGCAGCGTCGTGAAGAGGGAGTTCCACGCCCGTCCCGCCCATACGATGCCGTGCTGGCCCCACTCGATGCCGAAGGTCACGACGTAGTGCTTGAGCGTGAAGCTGTTGTCGCGGCCGAAGTTCTCGACGAAGCCGCCGACCACGATCATCGCGTAGACGACGAGGGTGAAGGCCATCCACGGCACCGCCGTTAGGTAGATCGCCCAGCGCGCGGCGACGGGCAGCTCGGCATGCACGCCGCCATCGCCCTTGCCGGAGACCGTGGTGTAGGCGCGCTTGCCGAGCCAGACGCTCTGCAGGAAGAAGGCGCCGAGGCAGACGACCAGGAGCACCATCGAGAGCGCCGCCGCGCGGCCGGGGTCGCTCTGCGCGCCGACGATGGCGAAGAAGATCTGCGTGGAGAGGACGTTGAAGTTGCCGGCCAGCACCAGCGGGTTGCCGAAGTCGGCCAGGCTCTCGACGAAGCCGATCAGGAAGGAATTGGCGAGGCCGGGCCTGATGAGGGGCAGCGTGACCGTCGTGAAGACCCGCCAGCGCGATGCCCTGAGGGTCTGGGCCGCCTCCTCCATCGAGGGCGAGACGCCCTGCACGACGCCGAGCAGGACCATGAAGGCGATCGGCGCGAAGGCGAGGGTCTGGACGAGGACGAGGCCCGGGAGGCCGTAGATCCAGCGCGTGGGCGGGATGCCGAAGGCGCTCTCGAGGGACAGCGTCACCGCGCCGTTGCGCCCGAAGAGCAGGATGATGGCGAGGCCGATGACGAAGGGCGGGGTGATGACGGGCAGCACGGCGACGAGCTTGAGCAGCGGCTTGGCGGGGAATGCCGTGCGATGCGCGAGGAGGGCGAAGGCGAGGCCGAGCGCCGTCGTTGTGACGCCCACGATCGAGGCCAGCAGCACGGAGTTCCAGAGCACGCCGCAGGAGCGCTCGCCCATCAAGCAGCCGAGGCCCCAGATCGTGCGCGTCGAGAGGCGCTCGGCGAGCGGCGCGATTCCGTAGCCGCCCCCGGGCGCGATCGCGGCCTCGAAGAGGACCTCGATCACCGGCCAGAAGACGAAGAGCGCGACGGTCGCCACGACCAGCCCGATCGCGCCGGTGATGAATTCGTCGCCGCGCATCGCGCCGCGCCGGGCGAGCCCCGTGGTGGCGAGGAAGAGGAGCGAGGTCGCCGTCAGGGCCGCGCCCCAGCCCATGCCGAACTGGCGCTGCGAGGTCGGCCCGAGGATGGCGCCGAGCCAGTTCCAGTTCCAGCCGCGATGGGTAAGGGCAAAGCCCTGGATCGCGAGCCACGCCATGCCCGCGGCCCCGGCGACCACCAGCACGAGCGCCATGCGCGGGTCGTCGCGCTCGCGCCTCAGGGCGAGGAAGGGCGCCAGCAGGCTCGCCGCGAGCGGCAGCAGCCACCAGCGCCCGTGGAGCAAGGCCTGGACGAGGCCCGTGCCCGCCTCGTCGCCGAGCCAGGAGCGGACCGGCGTGCGCGTGATTCCGTCCTCCAGCCCGTACCAGGGCAGGAGGGCGAACCCGACCCAACCGGCCGCGAGCCAGATCAGGACGGATGCGTGGCGCAAGGTCGGTCCGCTCCCGGCGCGGGGCGTCGTCAGTTGCTGATCTTGATCTCCGCGTCGAAGCGCGTGAGCAGGCGCTTGCGCTCGTCGGAGGAGCCGAACTTCTGGAAGTCGTAGTTGATCAGCTTGACGTCCGACAGGCGCGGGGCCTGCGGCGGGGTCGGGGCATTGCGGTTCGACGGCACCTGGTAGGACTGCGCCTTGGCGCCGAGCGCCTGGGCATCCGCGGTGAGCGCCCAGTCGTAGAACCTGCGCGCGCTCTCCATGTTGCGCGCGCCGGCGATGATGGACATCGACCCGATCTCGTAGCCGGTGCCCTCGCACGGAGCGACGGTCTTGATCGGGAAGTTGCGCACCGCCTGGGTGATCGCGTCGTGCATGAACACGATGCCGACCAGCGTCTCGCCGCGGCCCGCGGCGACGATCGGCGCGGCGCCGGACTTCGTGTACTGGTTTACGTTGACGTTGAGCTTGCGCAGGTAGTCGAAGGCGCCGTTCTCGCCGAGGATCTGCACCAGCGACGCGACCATCGTGTAGGACGTGCCGGAGGAATGCGGGTTCGCGACCTGCACCTCGCCCTTGTACTCGGGCTTCACGAGGTCGGCCCAGCACTTCGGCTCGGGCAGGCTCTTCTTCGCGAGCAGCTCGGTGTTGAAGCCGAACCCGAGCGCGCCTGCATAGATGCCGACCGTGCGCTGCCGGCCGGTCTTCCACTGCTGGACCGCCCAGTCCTGCATCTCGCCCATTCGCGGCGATTCATAGGCGGCTGTGAGGTTCTCCTCCGCCGCCTGTAGGTGCGGGTCGCCCGTGCCGCCCCACCAGATGTCGCCGCGCGGATTGTCCTTCTCCGCCTTGATCTGGGCGTAGGTCTCGCCCGAGGACTTGCGCGTCATCGCGACCCTGACGCCGGTCGCCTTCTCGAACTCGGTCTGCATCAGCTGGCACCAGTCCTCCTGGACCGAGCAGTAGAGGTTCAGCCTGCCCTGGGCCGAGGCGTCGGCTGCCGCGAGCGCGGCCGCGGAGACGAGGGCGGAGAGTGCGATCCTGGCGAGTTTCATAGGGTTTCCTCCATGATGCCTGACGCCGGCAGGGGCCCGGCGGTAGCTTTCCTGAAGCGAATCTATAACAAAGCTCCCGGCATCCATCCCGGAGATTCTCCCCATGTCCTTGCCCGAAGCCGACATCCATGCCCGGCACGAGGCGGGTGCCCGCATCGTGCGCGAGGCGGGCCTCGTGGCGCTGCGGCATTTCGAGCGCCGCGGCGAGCTGGAGGTCGAGGCCAAGGGGCTGCAGGACTTCGTCTCGGTGGCCGACCGCGCGGTCGAGCGCATGCTCGTGGACCGGCTGCTGGCCGAATTCCCCGCCGATGCCTTCCTCGGCGAGGAGCACGGCCAGGCGGGCAGCGGCGGCGTGTGCTGGGTCATCGACCCGATCGACGGCACGTCCAACTTCGTGCGCGGCATCTCGTTCTGGTGCGTCTCGGTCGGGCTGCTGGTCGACAACGTGCCCGTGCTGGGCTTCATCCACGATCCCGTGCGCGACGAGCTCTTCGCCGCGCGCCGCGGCCATGGCGCCTTCTGCGACGGCAGGCGGATGCGCGCGAGCCAGGCCGAGCCCCCGGCCGCGCGGGTCAATCTCGGCTTCTCCTTCGGCGAGGATCCGCGGCGCTTCGCCGAGACCATGCGCGGCCTGCTCGCCCGCGGCACCGAGTTCTGCCGCCTCGGCTCGGCCGCGATGGCCCTTGCCTGCGTCGCCGACGGCAGGCTCGAGGGCTTCTGGCAGCCGCGGATCAAGTCCTGGGACGTCTGCGCGGGGCTCGTCCTCGCGGCCGAGTCGGGCGCCGTCGTCGACGACTTCTTCGCCGGCGAGGGGCCGGCGCGACAGGCCGCGTGCTTCGCGGCGTCGCCGCGCGTCGCGCCCGTGCTGCGCGCCGCGATCGCCGAGGCCGCGCCCTATCGGCGCGCCTGATTGACCATCGCGCGGCGCAGCAGCCGCACCGACTTCTCGACGCCCTCCTCTGGGCTCATCAGCACGTCCTCGTGCTCGATGGACAGCACGTCGTCGTAGCCCGCCATCGCCAGCGTCATGCAAAAGCGGTTCCACCACGCCTCGTCGCGGCCATAGCCGAGCGTGACGTAGTTCCAGGCGCGCTCGCCGATGCGGTCGTTGGGGATGGTCTCCATGACGCCGTCGCGCGGCGCGTTGACGGGATGGATCGCGGTGTCCTTGGCATGGACATGGTGGATGGCGGGGCCGAGCGCGGCGATCGCCGCGAGCGGGTCGGCGCCCATCCACATGAGATGCGAGGGATCGAAGTTGGCGCCGACGATGTCGCCGACCGCCGCGCGCAGCCGCAGCAGCGTCGAGACGCTGTAGACCGCCTGGTGTCCGTGCAGCTCGAGGCAGAGCTTCTCGATGCCGTGCGCCTTCGCCTCGGCCGCGAGTCCGCGCCAGTAGGGGATGATGACGTCCTCCCACTGGTAGCGCAGGATCGCCTGGTTCTCGCGCGGCCAGGCCGTCGTCACCCAGTTCGCCGAGTTGTCGCCGGGCGCGCCGCCGGGCAGGCCCGACATCATCACCACGCGCCTGACGCCGAGCATGCCGGCGAGCTCGAAGGTCTTGCGCGTCACGGCGTCGTGCCGCCGCCCGGCCTCGCCGGGATGCAGCGGGTTGCCCGAGCAGTTGAGCGCGCTGACGGCGATGCCGCGGCGCTCGAGGCCGGCCATGAAGCCGCGACGCGCCGACGCGTCGGAAAGCATCCGCTCGAGCTCGACATGCGGCGCCGAGGACCAGTTGCCGCAGGCGAACTCCAGCATCTCGAAGCCCTGAGCGGCGGCGAAGTCCAGCATCTCCTCCAGCGGCAGGTGCCCGAGGCTGTCGGTGATCATCCCGAGCTTCATGCGTCGCTCCTTCAGCAGAGGCCGGCGCGGCGCGCCAGGCCGGACAGGTTGCGTCGACCGATCGTCGCGTAGGTCAGCGGATGGGCGATGGCGGGGTCCTGCTCCGCCTCGACGACCAGCCACCCGTAATAGCCCTGGTGCGCGAGCCGCGCGAGGATCGGCGCGTAGTCGACGCTGCCATCGCCCGGCACGGTGAAGACGCCTGCGAGGACGGAATCAAGGAAGCTCGCGTCGGCCGCGCGCACGCGCGCCAGCACGTCGGCGCGCACGTCCTTGCAATGGACGTGGTTGACGCGCGCGGCATGGCGCTCGAGCACCTCCAGCGGGTCGTCGCCGGCGAAGGTGAAGTGCCCGGTGTCGAGCAGCAGCCCGACGGCCTCGCTGGTGCCGGCGAGCATGCGGTCGACTTCGGCGGCGGTCTCGATCGCCGTGCCCATGTGGTGGTGGAACGCCATGCGCACGCCCTGCGCGGCCAGGTGGCGCGCCACGGCGTCGAGCCGCGCGAGGAAGACCGGCCATTGCGATTCCTCCATGACGGGCCTGCGGCGGACCGGCGTGCCGCGTTCGCCGGCGACGGAGCCGGTGGTCTCGGCGAAGACCATCACGCCGCATCCCATCGCGCGCAGCAGGTCGAGATGCGGGCCCAGGGCCGCGATCTCCGCCTCGGCGTCGCGTTCCAGCAGGCGGCCCGAATGCCAGCCCGAGACGACCGCCAGGCCGTGGTCGCGCATGATCGGGCCCAGCGTCGCGGCGTCGCGCGGAAACTTGTTGCCGAGCTCGAGACCCTCGTAGCCGGCCTGCCTCGCCTCGCGCAGGCAGGTCTCCAGCGGCGTGTCGCCGCCGAGGTCCGGCATGTCGTCGTTC
>VGDA01000118.1 GCA_016869915.1 Alphaproteobacteria bacterium | reverse complement strand
CGACCTTCGCGAAAGCGGTCTCCGGCCCCGAGATGTCGATCGACAGGATCGCGTCGTGCCGCGACAGGCCCTGCGCGGCGGCGGAGGGCCGCGCGCGGACCCGCGCCAGCCAGGCGTCGCGCGGCTCGGCGCGCACCGCGCCGTCCTCGATCGAGTGCAGGTGCGCGACCGGATGGAACGCAGCCTCCAGCTTCGCGACGTCGCCGTGATGGAGGCCGTCGAGATAGGCCTGCAGCAGGGCTTTGATCTGGTCGAGATCGTCTGCCGGGGTCATGATGCCCTCCGTCGGGGAATGGAAACGCCGCACCACACCATATCCGCGCGCCGGCCGCGAGCCTGGCGCGCGGCCGCGCCATGACCGGGCCCGCGGCATGATCGCGCCCGCGCCATGATCGAGCCCGCGCTGGCGCCGCTCCTCGCCAAGATGGCGACGACGGCGGCGATCGTGATCGCCGCCGCTCTGGCGGCCGAGCGCGCGGGACCCCAGGTCGGCGGCCTGATCGCCTCGCTGCCGATCTCGGCCGGGCCGTCCTATGTCTTCCTCGCGATGGAGAACGACGATGCCTTCATGTCGGGCGTCGGGCTCGGCGGGCTGTTCTCCAACGCGGTGACGGCGCTCTACCTCCTCTTCCTAGCGGGCTTCGGCGCAAGGCTGACGGCCCTGCCGCTCTTCGCCTCCGGGCTCCTGGCCTGGACCGCGGCCAATGCGCTGCTGCGCCAGCTGCCGGAGACGCTCGGCTTCGCCCTGCTGGCCAACGTCGCGTGCTACGGCGTCGCCATCGCGCTGGCGCGGCGCATGAGCTTCCCGCCCGCTGCAGGGCGCGTGGCGCGGGGCTGGACCGACCTCTTCCTGCGCGCGCTGATGGTCGCTGCGCTGGTGGGGACGGTCGTGACGGTGAGCGACGTCGTCGGACCGTCGATGACCGGCGTCGTCGCGCTCTTCCCGATCTCGTTCACGAGCGTCGGGCTGATGATCCACGCACGACTCGGCGGCCAGGCCTGCGCCGCCGCCATGGCGAGCGGGCTCGCCGCGATGCTCGGCTTCACGGCCGGGCTCGTGCTCCTGCATCTCGGCGCGCAGCCGCTGGGGCGCTGGACGGCGCTCGCGCTCGGCCTCGCCTCCTGCCTCGCGTGGTCCGGATTCCTGCTCTGGATCAGGCGGCCGCGCCGCCGCGGCGTTCCTGCCAGGCCATGAAGATGCCGGCGGCGACGATGAGCGCGGCGCCGATCCAGACATAGCGGTCCGGCACCTCGCCGAAGACGGCGAAGCCGAACAGCGAGGAACCGACGATCTGCCAGTAGTTGAAGGGCGAGATCACGCTCGCCTCGGCATGGCGCATCGCGCGCGCCAGGCAGTAGTGGCCGATGCCGCCGAGGATGCCGAAGCTCGCCATCACGACGGCGTCGAATGCGTCGACCGGCGTCGTCCAGCCGAAGGGCAGGAAGACAGTCATCGCCGCGGTGCCGACCAGCGCGCTGTAGACGACCGAGGTCTCCGGCGAATCCTTTCCGGCGACGAAGCGCGTCAGCACCTGGTAGGCCGCGTAGAAGCTGGCGCCCGCGAGCGGCAGGAGGTCCCACCACTGGAAGGAATCGACGCCGGGCCTGATCACCACGACCACGCCCAGGAAGCCCGCGCAGACCGCGGCGACGCGCGCGAGCACCAGCCTCTCGCCGAGGAAGGCGCAGGCGAGGAGCGTCACGATGAAGGGCGTGACGAACTGGATCGTCGCCGCCTTGCCGAGCGCGATGTGCTTCACGGCGACGAAGGCGCAGACCGTCGACATCAGCAGCACGAGCGAGCGCGCGACCTGCACCAGCGGCCGCTGCGCGCGCAGCAGCGACAGCCCGCGCCCGGGCCAGAACAGCGCGAGCACGAAGACCAGGTGCGAGGCGTTGCGCGCCCAGATCACCTGCTCCGACGCGTAGCGCTCGCTCAGCAGCTTCGCGATCCCGGTCATCACCGGGAACAGGCTCGCCGCCGCCATCATCAGCAGGATGCCGACGAGCGGCCGCGGGACGAAGGCCCCGCCGCCGCGGCCGGCGCCGGGGGCGCTCACAGCCGCGGCGGCTTGGTGCCCGCGTTCGTCGCCGCCGCGACCAGCACGGCGGTGATGTCCTTGCCGCCGAGGCCCTGGGCGTTGCGCGCCTGCGACAGGCACTCGCGGGCCGCCGCGCCGGTGAAGACCGGCACGCCCGCGCCATTGGCGGTGGCGACGGCGATCGACAGGTCCTTGTAGGCGAGGTCGATGGCGAAGCCCGGCTCCACGTCGCCGGCCAGCACCTTGCCGGGCCAGTAGTTCTTCAGGTGGTCGTTGTTGGCGAGCGAGTTGGTGATCACCTCGTACATCGTGCGCGCCTCGAGGCCGAGCTTGCCGCCCAGCGTCAGCGCCTCCGCGGTCAGCTGGCACGTCGCCATCGACAGGAAGTTGAGCACGATCTTCATCGTGATGCCGGCACCCGGCCCGCCGCAGGGGATGATCTTGTTGCCCATCGCCTCGAGCAGCGGCCGCGCGCGGGCGAGGTCCGGCTCCGTGCCGCCGACCATGAACAGGCTCTCGCCGCGCTCGGCATGCGCGGGGGAGCGGCCGACGCCGGCATCGACCCAGCCGATCCCCCTGCCTGCGAGCGCGGCCGCGAAGCGGCGGCTGGCGAGCGGGTCGATCGTGCTCATGTCGACATGCATCTGACCCGCGCGCCCGCCGCGCATCATCTCCGCGAACACGACCTCGACGTCGGGCGTGTTGGGCAGCATCGTGACGACGACGTCGCTGGCCGCCACGACCTCGGCGATGCTCGCCGCCGGCGTCGCGCCGCGCTGCGCGAGGATGGCCGTGCGCTCCGCCATCGCGTCGTGCGCGACGAGCGCGAAGCCCTTCGACAGCAGCGACCCGGCCATGGGCTTGCCCATGTTGCCGAGCCCGATGAAGCCCACGCGTTCCTTGCCCATGTCGTCGTCCTTCCCTTCGATGGCCTCAGCCGATGCGCGCGAAGCGCCAGCGGCGCGAGCGGTTGGAGGACAGCTCGAAGCCGTCTCCCGAGAAGCGCAGCGCCGGCCGCTGGCGCCATGGCCCCGCCTGCGTCGTGGTCGTGGCGTAGCAGCCCGGCAGCGTCGCGCGCAGCGCATGCGGCGCGTCCGCCACCGGGCCGCCGCCCCATGAGATCGCAAGCCCGCCGTCGCGCGCCACGATCTCGTGCGCGACGTCGAGCTCCTCGCAGCGATAGCGCCCGGCATGCGCCGGGTCGGCGCGCCCCCCTGCGCGGGTCCATGTCCGGTCCGGCGCGCCGCCGACCGACGCCTGGATCGCGTCGGTGCCCGGCGACGCGGGCACGATCCTGATCGGGAAATGCGGCGCGAGGCTGCTCCAGCGCCCGTCCTCGTCGACGAAGAGCCGCTCCTCGGCGCCGAGGAAGGCGGCGACGGGGCCGGCAGGACCCTGCGCGAGCTCCAGCGTGTCGCCGCTGCGCGCGTCGGCGAAGAGGCCGGAAGGCACGAGCGCTGGCGGCTCGGGCGACCAGGCGATGCCGAGGTCGGCGGCAAGCGCCGCCATGGCGATGGACTGCGCCTGCGTCTCCTCGCGGTTGCTGGCCACGAACACGCCGCGGCCGCTCGCGGGATCGAGCAGGAAATGGTTCTTGTAGCCGGGCAGGCTTCCGCCATGTCCCACGAGCCGCAGCGCGCCAAGGCGATGCAGCATGAAGCCATGCGCGTAGCCGACCTCCGCGCCCGAGGCGAGCCGGCCGGGCTCGGCGAGGCGCGCGAAGAGGCCGCGCAGCGCGCCGTCGCCGCGCAGCAGCGCGCCGGTCCAGGCGACGAAGTCCTCCGCGCTCGCGACCATCCCGCCCGAGGCCGAGTAGTGCAGGCCGTAGGAGCCGCGCCGCGGCGCGCCATCCGCGTGCCAGTAGCCCGAGGCGAGGCCCGGGAAGACCTCCGCCTGGTCCTCCGCCAGCGCGAAGCTCGCCAGGCCGAGCGGCGCCAGGAACTCGTCGCGCAGCCAGCGCGCGAGCGGCACGCCCGAGGCGCGCTCCGCCGCATGCTGGGCGAGGCGGAAATTCGTGTTGCAGTACGAGACCTCGTCGCCGGGCGCGAAGTTCAGGTGGGCGATGCGGCACGACAGGCGATGCAGGCGCTCGGCGCCGATGCTTGCCGCCGAGGAGATGCCGCTCAGCGCAAGCGTCTCGCCAAGGTCGGGGATGCCGCTGGTCATGGTGAGCGCGCGCGACAACGTCGTCGCGGCGAGCGGCCCGCGCAGCTCCGTAAGATGGCGCCCGAGCGTGCCCTCGAGGCCGAGCGCGAAGGCCGCCACCGCCGTGACATGCTTGGACAGCGAGGCGAGGCGCGTCGGAGTCGCGGTCGTCCAGCCGCGCCCGGACTCGATGTCGGCGAGCCCCATGCACCAGCTGCGCGTGATGCGCCCGTCCTCGAACAGCGCCACGACGCCGCCCGCCTCGCGCGGCGCCGTCCAGCGCGACGTCGCCGCCGCGATCGCGTCCTCGACCGTCATCTCACGCTCCCCCGCGCGGCACGCGGGTCGCCGGCCCGGCCGCCGTCCCGCAACGCATCTCGTCGTGCATCCTAGAAGCGTGGCAAGCTGCGCGCGAGCCTGCTTCACCTGACCGGGGCGCATGTCCGCAATGCCGACCCAGCCGCGCCTGCCGCCGCTTGCGCTGATCGTCGCCTTCTCGATCCTCGGGCCGTTCTCGCTGCATGTCGTGATCCCGGCGATGCCGCTGCTCGTCGACGAGCTGGCGACCGATTTCGGCGCGGCGCAGGCCACGCTCACCGTCTACCTCGTCGGCATCGCCGGCGGGCAGCTGCTCTACGGACCGGTCTCGGACCGGGTCGGCCGCAGGCCCGTCGTGCTGGCCGGGCTTGCGCTCTACGCGCTGGCCTCGCTCGGCTGCGCGCTCGCGGGATCGGTCGAGTCGCTCTGGGCGCTGCGCCTGATGCAGGGCGCGACGGGATGCGCGGGCCAGGTGCTCGGGCGCGCGATCATCCGCGACTGCACGCCGCGCGACCGCGCTGCGAGCCTGCTCGGCTACACCACGATGGCGATGTCGTCCTGCGCGTCCTTCTCGCCGCTCGTCGCCGCGATCGTGCAGGACCTCGCGGGCTGGCGCGCGAACTTCCTCTGGCTGTCGGCGACCGCGCTTGGCGTGCTGCTGCTGTGCCTGCGCTTCCTCGGCGAGACGCGCCAGGACCCGCCCGAGGGCGCGGCCGCGCCGACGCGGCTGCTCGGGGGCTACGTGCTGCTGCTGCGCTCGCGCGCCTTCCTGGGCTACGCGCTCTCCGGCGCCTTTGCGATGGCGGCCTGGTACTCCTTCGTCGCCGGCGCGCCGTACGTGCTCGCGACGCTGCTCGGCCTGCCGCCGATCGCCTACGGCAAGTACATCCTCGTCGTGCTCGCCGGCTACGTGGCGGGCAACTTCCTCGCCGGGCGCCTGTCGGTGCGGCTCGGGGGCGCGCGCATGATCGCGGTCGGCCAGGCGATCGCGCTCGCCGGCGCCGCGATCCAGGTGGCGCTGCTCGCAGCGGGGATCCTCGCGCCGATGGCGCTCTTCCTGCCGATGATGGCGATCGTCTTCGCCTCGGGCCTGTTCCTGCCGAACCTGAACGCGGGCGCGCTCAGCGTGCACCCCGCGCTCGCGGGCTCGGCGGCAGGCCTCACCGGCTTCCTGCAGATGGGGCTGAGCGCGCTCGCGACGGTCGCGATCGGCGCGGCGATGGCGGGAAGCGAGGCGCCGCTCGTCGCCGCGACGGCGGGCACCTCGCTCGCCTCCGCGCTCGCGCTGCTGCTGCTGCGCGCGCCGCGCGGCTCCTCGCTCAGAGCCTGACGCGGAAGTCGTTGCCGCCGCTGAGGTCGCGCCCGCGCATCAGGTAGACCGTGCGGTCGGCGTGGTTCGCGCCGAGCTTCTTCGAGTGGAACATCGAGGTCGCGAGCTCGCGGTCGAAGACCGAGCTTGTCGGCATGAAGCGCAGCGTCATGCCGCGGCGCGGGTTCGGCGAGCGGTTCGGCTCCGAGCCGTGCACGAGGTAGACGTCGTGCAGCGAGACCTGGCCTGGCTGGAGCACAATGTCGACGGCGTCCTTCTCGTCGTACTCGGCGCGGTCGATCTCCTGGTTGAGCGCGAGGCCCGGCCCGTCGTTGCGGTTGTGCCTGTAGAGCGCCTTGCGCCGGTGCGAGCCGCGGATCACGCGCAGGCAGCCATTCTCCGGCGTCGAGGCGTCGCAGGCGATCCACACGGTGCAGGTCGCCAGCGGGCGGATCGGCCAGTACTCGCCGTCCTGGTGCCAGGGCGTGCGCGAGCCCTTGAAGGCAGGCTTGGCGAAGAAGCTCGAGTTCCAGAGCGCGAAGTCCGGCCCGATCACCTGCTCGACCATGTCGAGCACCGCGGGCGTGCGCGCCCAGTTGAGGAAGCCCGTGTCGTGGGCGAGCACCATCGGGCAGTAGTCGGCGAATTGCGGCAGCCTGGCCACCAGCCGCGCATGGGCGCCGCGGATCTCCTCGATTGCCTCCATCGGGAAGCGGAACCCGGCGGGCACGACATAGCCGTGCTCGTTGTAGTGCGCGATCTCCTGCGGCGTCAGCATGGCGTCTTTCCCCCCTCGCACCGGACGACGCGGGCAGCATCGTGCAGGCCCGTGTCGCGCGCAAGCGGCGCGGCCGCCCGCGGCTTCCGCGCGCCGGGCGCGGCGCATAGGATCCCCGCATGGATCGCGAGGCCGACATCGCGCGCGTCGCGGCGCTGGGCTGCTGGCGGGGTGCGCCCAGCATCGAGCCGCTCTCCGGCGGCATGACGAACCGCAACTGGCTGGTGCGCGACGCAGCCGGCGCGCATGTCGCGCGGCTGGGCGAGGACCTGCCGCACCACCTGGTCCTGCGCTGGCACGAGCATGCGGTGGCCCGCGCCGCGGGCGAGGCGGGGATCTCGCCCGCGGTCGAGCACTCCGGGCCCGGCATCCTCGTCATGCGCTTCGTCGAGGGGCGCAGCCTGTCGGCGGACGACCTGCGCGCACCGGGCCGTATCGAGGCGGTGGCCGCGCTGCTGCGCCGCTGCCATCGCGAGCTTCCGCTCCACCTGCGCGGGCCGTCGCTCGCCTTCTGGCCCTTCCACGTGCTGCGCGCCTACGCCGCCTGGCTGCGCGAGGCCGGCAGCGCCTGGCGCGACCGGCTCGACGGGCTCGCGGCGCTCGCGGCGGAGGCCGAGGCCGGGCTCTCGCCCGCGCCGACGGTGTTCGCGCACAACGACCTGCTGGCCGCCAACCTCGTCGACGACGGCGTCCGGCTCTGGCTGATCGACTGGGACTACGCGGGCTGGGGCTCGCCGGTCTTCGACCTCGCCAACCTCGCCGCCAACAACGGCCTCGACGCGGCGCAGGAGGAAGGGCTGCTCGCGGCCTATCTCGGTGCCACGCCCGGAGCCGCGCTGCGCCGCGACCTCGCCGCGATGCGCCTCGCCTCGCAGCTGCGCGAGACGCTGTGGAGCATGGCAAGCGAGCTGCGCCCCTCCGTCGACTTCGACTACGCCGCCTACACGCGCGAGAACCTCGCGCGCCTCGAGGCCGAGGCGGCGCGCTTCGCGGCGACGCGCTGAGCCCGGCCGCGCGGCGCCGTCCTCAGGCCCTGCCGCGCACCGGCGCGTCGAGCGGCGCGCCGTCCGGCGGCTCGAAGCCCGGGATGTATCGGTAGCTGCCCTCGCCGGAGGCGACCAGCCGGCCCTGCGCGTCGAGAACCTCCGCGGCCGCGAAGAAGATGCGCGTGCCGCCGCCCCGCTTCCGGCCGATGGTGCGCAGCATCCCGGTCCGGGCGGCCGCGACGAACTGCACGGAGAAGGAAAGGGTCGTCGCGCGCACCACGTTGCCGGGCACCGCGCAGAACACGCCGGAGAGGCCGGCCGCGCTGTCGAGCAGCGTCGCGTGCACGCCGCCATGCAGCAGGCCCGAGCGGTTGGTGTGGATGGCGGCCGCCTCGAGCTCGATCTCCGCGAGGCCGGGCTCCCAGCGCACGAGCCTGTAGCCCACGAGCTTCTGGAAGCCGCCTATGGCCACGCTGATGTCGGGCCGCGCATCAGGTGCCTGTCTCGCTTCGTCGGTCATGGCGCGCACCATCGCGTCGCCGTGCCGCGCGCGCAAGGGGCTCAGCGCAGCCGTGCTTCGCGACGGGCGCCGCGCTCCGCTATGCTCGCGCCCTTCCACCATCCGACGGAGACCACGCCATGATCACGCGCCTTCCCGACCACCCGACGCGCTGCGAGGGCGTCGCCTGGGACAAGCTCGCCACCACCGTGTGCCTCGCCGACGACAACTCGCAGGGCATGTACATGCAGGCGAAGGAGGCCCTGGCGAACATCGACAAGAACCTCGAGAAGCTCGGCTCGCACAAGTCGAAGATCCTGACCGCGATGGTCTACATCACCGACATCGCGCTGAAGCCCGAGCTCAACCGGGCCTGGGACGAGTGGGCCGACCGCGACAACCCGCCGATGCGCGCCTGCGTGGCGGTCACGCTCGAGGGCAAGGACCTGGTCGAGATCATCGTCACGGCGACGCGCTGACGCCGTCGCGCGTGCGGGCGCGGGGCCTCATGCCCTGCGTCCGCCGCCTTCCGCCGGGCGCGTCGCGGTCATGACGACATAGAGGCCCGAGCCCACGACCAGCGGCAGGCCCAGCAGCAGGCGCGGGCTCGGCTCTTCGCCCCAGGCCAGCCAGCCGACCAGCACGCCCCAGGCGATGCGGGTGTAGTCGAAGGGCGCGATCACGCTGGCGGGCGCGAGCCGGTACGCCGCCGTCAGCAGCAGGTGGCCGCAGCCGCCGATGACGCCGACGGCCGCCAGCATCGCCCATTGCGCGCCCTCCGGCATGCGCCAGTCGAGCGGCGCGAGCAGCGCCGTGATCCCCGTCATCGCGAGCATGTAGTAGAGCACGATCGTCGTCGTGCGCTCCGCCGCGCCCATGCGGCGGATGAGGACGAGCGCGAGCGCCACCGACATCTGCGCGCAGACGCCGA